>NZ_CBRA020000013.1:0-49051 GCF_000469945.2 Paenibacillus sp. P22
TCCCGCCGCTGCGGCCGCCACGAGCGGCACCGCCGCTTCCGGCTGCCAAAGACGGCCCTGCCAGGTGTCCCGGCGCTTCAGCTCGTCGTCGAAGGCGTTCAGCACCTCCCATTTCTTGAGGCTCCAGGTCGGCCCGATCAGCAGGTCGCGCGGAGCGTCTCCGGTCAGCCGGTGAACGATCATCTCCGGGGGGAGGAATTCCAGCGTGTCGACGACAAGATTGACGTACTCGTCCATCTCCAGAAACCGGAGGAGGCCGGCCTCGTACTGCTTCACCATCGGCGTCTTGCGCATCAGGTGAAGAAGATGGATCTTGATTCCCTGCACGTCCATGGCAGCGACCGCGCGTCCGGTGGCGAGCATCATTTCATGGGTTTCCTGCGGAAGCCCGTAGATAATATGGGCGCATACACGGATTCCGCGCGCCCGCAGCCTCGCCACCGCATCGAGGTAGCAGGCCGTGTCGTGGGCGCGGTTGATAAGGTCTGAAGTCGATTCGTGAATCGTCTGCAGCCCCATCTCGACCCACAGATAGGTGCGGTCGTTCAGCTCGGCGAGGTAATCGACGACGTCATCCGGCAGGCAGTCCGGCCGGGTTGCGATCGACAGTCCGACGACGCCGGGCTGGGCGAGAATCGTCTCGTAATAGTCCCGCAGCTCCTCGACAGGCGCGTACGTGTTCGTATAGGCCTGGAAGTAGCCGATATAGCGGGCGTCCGGCCATTTCTTGTGCTGGCGGTCCCGGATGGCGGCGAACTGCACCTCCAGATCGTCGCGCCGCTTGCCCGCGAAGTCGCCCGAGCCCCGCGCGCTGCAGAACGTGCAGCCGCCGGTGGCGATCGTGCCGTCGCGGTTCGGGCAAGTGAAGCCGGCATCGAGCATGACCTTGAAGATCTTGCCGCCAAAATGGTCTCTCATCTCGTAGTTCCATGTATGGAACCGCTTGTCTCCCCATACCATCGGGGAAGGGGACAGCGGCGTTGAATGCAGTGGATCCATGCTTGCTCCTTCCTTGCTGTGCGCCGGAATCAGGCGGCTGAACAACACCGCCTTGCGCATACGTTCTATTTTAGATGAAATCTCTCGTGAAAGCCATGGTCCGGAAGTAATCCGGGCGCAAGGAAGAAGCTGGCAGAAAAGATTTTGAAAGCGGTTAATTTAGGCTTGCAATACCTTACATGATGTGTTAAATTGAAAAGGAAAGAAGCCAGTTAAATCAAGGGTTTTTCAGCTCTCCAATCCTACTTTAGCCCTGGTTTTCATAAGCGTCGGCCAATTAGGGAACGCTGTAAAAAAATCCATGAGGTGATGGAAATGAGCACAGTCAAAATTCCCCACGGGGACGAGAAGGTCACGGTTGAGCTGACGGTCAAGGAACTGATGGCGCTGGCGGGGATCCGGTTCCACGGAGACCGCAGGCTCGGAATCGACGCGCGCAGGAAGCTGAATTCCGTTTTGTCCGAGACGTACGAGCTGGAGCAGCCGATTCCGTACCAATTGCTTAATTAAGCCGGCTTGCCCGGCAGATCGCAGAGCGGCACCAAGCCGGGTTTCCGGCACGGGAGCCGCTTTTATTTTTTGGAGCAGCCGCCTTTACAACGCTCTCCGGATTCGGCACAATAAGATAGTTCATAGAAGAGACAGTGGAGGATGGCATAGATCAATGCGTTTACGTGGAAGAAAAGGAATCCGGGAGGAGCTTGAGGCGCTCCCGCAGCTGGTCGTGCTGGACGCGTCCGGCCTCAAGGGCAAGTGGAATGAGTTTTTCGGCAACGACAAGCCGATCCATATCGAGCTGGGAATGGGCAAGGGACGCTTCATCAGCCGGCACAGCGTGCTGAATCCCGAGGTCAACTATATCGGCGTCGACATGTATGACGAGCTGATCCGAAGAGCGGCGGAGAAGGCTCTGGAGGCACGCGCCGAAGCGGGACAAGAAGGCTATCCGCCGAACCTGGCCCTGCTCCGGGCGAACATCGAGGGAATCGGCGAGATGTTCGCGCCCGGCGAAATCGAGCGGATCTATCTGAATTTCAGCGATCCCTGGCCGAAAGCGAAGCATGCGCGCCGCCGCCTCACGCATCCGCGCTTCCTGGAGCAATACTCAAGCATTCTCAACGAGTATGGGGAAATCCATCAGAAGACCGACTCGCGCCTTCTGTTCGAATTCTCGCTCAACAGCTATGCGGAGACCGAGCTGCAGCTGCGGAACATCTCCCTGGATCTCCACCGCGACGAGGTCCGCGAAGACCTTGTTCTGACGGAGTACGAGGGCAAGTTCATCAAGCAGGGAATGCCGATCCACCGCTGCGAGGCCGTCGTCGGGGCCAAGGCGCTGGCCGCCTACCGCGAGGAGAAGCAAGCGAGGCGCAGCCGCGAAGCCGCCAAGGAACGCGAGGATGCCGAGAAAGCAAGGCAGAAGGCCGGCGTTCCGCTCGGAACCGGCAGCGAATAGCGGTATCGGTCAGGGCCGCAGGCCCTGACTCAGGAGAAAAGGCTGTCCCTCCGGAATGCGTTCCGGAGGGACAGCCTTTGTTCGTCTGATCCGGCGCTCAGATGGAGCTGCCTATGAATACGACCGCCAGCATAGCGGTGAACGTGCCGAGCAGCGCGCCCGCCCCGACATCCGACGGATAATGGAGCCCGAGATACATTCTCGACCAGCCGACCGAGCAGGCGATGGCAAGGCCGGCGAACAGGGCAAGCGGGAACGCGGCTCCCGACGCTGCGGCATACAGCAAAGGGACCGTCCAGGCGAATATGGCTGTCGTATGTCCCGAAGGGAAGGATGAATCCTCCAGAGGCTCTTGCCGGTACGGACCCCCTCGAGCGCCTGGTAAGGCCGCAGCCTCTTCATCGTGCGCTTGACGAGCGCGACGGGCAGATGGCTCGCGATGACGGCGATCAGGCTCTGAACGCCGGCGAGCCTCCAAGAGCCCGAGCCCAGCAGAACGAGCAGGGCGGAGGAGGCCAGCGTGAACGTGGCTCCGCCCATATGGGTGACGGTCGACAGCCAGCGGCCGGTAACCGCACGCAGCCTGGCATCGGCAGGTCCGCGGTTGAGCCACAACAGCAGCCGCCGCTCCTTGGTCCGGAGCCATCCGATAATTTCGCCCATGCATTCGTCCTCCCCGAAAATGGCGTTATCCTATGATAACCTACACCGACGCAAATGGAACAACCTCTGGCGTTATTTATCCTTAGCCTGGACTTATTTTATCCTTCGATTGTTAGAAGAGGATTAAGAATTATTAATGGAAGACGCTTTTGTGTCCCGGAAAAGGTTTTATTCTATTGTCGGGATGGTAATGATGGAGGAAGGTCCGGGCCGCGTGGGACTTGGGATCCCCGTTGTTCACAGCTTCGACAAGACCTGCTGTCGCTTGTCCGGAACTTTTCCCGCATGACAGTCGTAGTTAAGGACGAAAGCATCAAAACGCCAGCAAATGCACGAGAACGGCGGTTAAGGCACGCAAATAAGGGTATCCTACCCGTTAGCGGCTGATGCAAGCGTTTTTCTTGTTTGTTTGGGGCGTTAGGAACGTTTTTCTGCTTTTGACAAAGAGCGGGGAACCGTGGAAAATCAGAATGGTCATTTTACAAAAAGCTGACACAGACAGAGACACATTACAAAAAGCAGACACAGACAAAAAAACGACAAAGAGAAAATGAGCCCGAACGTACAGAGAGAATATTAAAATTGGGGTCTCAAGGGGGCAACACTCGCATGATCGCTAATTCCGTTATGATCGCTTTGCAGATTTTCCTTGCTTTTATCGGGGTGTACCAGTTCGTTCTGGCGCTGTTCGGCATCCGCAGGAAAAAGAACCGCGTCCAGCACAAGCCGCAAAAATCGTTTGCCGTCCTGGTTGCCGCGCACAACGAAGAGAAAGTCGTCGGCGCATTGATCGAGAACTTGAAAAACCTGGATTACCCGAAAGAGCTTTACGATGTGTTCGTCATCTGCGACAACTGCACGGACGGCACGGCGGACATCGCCCGGAGCATGGGCGTCCATGCCTGCGAGCGCCGCAACAATCAGCTGAAGGGCAAAGGCTACGCCATCGAGTGGATGCTCAAGGAACTGTGGGCAATGCCGCGCCAGTATGATGCTGTCGTCATGTTCGATGCCGACAACCTCGTCAAAACGGATTTCCTGACCCATATGAACAACGATCTCGTCGAAGGCCATCAGGTCATCCAGGGCTATCTCGATACGAAAAACCCCGATGACTCCTGGGTTACAGCCTCGTACGGCATCACGTATTGGTATTGCAACCGCCTCTGGCAGCTGTCCCGTAAAAATCTCGGCATGGCCAACTTCCTCGGCGGCACGGGCATGACGTTCGACACCGCGCTGCTCAAAGAAATGGGATGGGGCGCCACCAGCCTCGTCGAGGACCTTGAGTTCTCCATGCGCTGCGTTCAGCGGGGCGTCCATCCGGTGCTCAACTACGACGCCAAGGTTTACGACGAAAAGCCGGTCAGCTTCAAGGCTTCGGCCCGCCAGCGTCTCCGCTGGATGCAAGGGCACTTCACGGTTGCCCGCCATTATTTCTTCCCGCTGCTCTGGGCAAGCACCAAGGAACGCAATTTCGTCAAGTTCGATGCGGCGCTCTATTCGATCTCTGCCTACACGACGTTCCTTGGCTTCGTCGGCACGGCGCTGATCTGGATCGACAACATCATTCCGGCCGACAACATCTTTACTTCCATTTACGCGTACCTGCCTGTCTGGGCGGCTGGAGCCGCATTCCTCGCGGCTGCGCTGATGTTCCCGCTCGTCATGGCTCTGGAAGGCATCAAGTCCGGCAAGATGTATGCCCATCTCGTCTCCATGATCTTCTTCCAGCTGAGCTGGCTGCCGATCACGTTCTATGCGTTCTTCACGCAGAACAACAAGCAGTGGAGCCATACGCAGCATACGCGCGTCATCCGTCTGGAGGAAGTGCAGAGCAAGCAGGCTTCCTGATTGTTCGGTGCTGGCCTTTATGCAATCTGGAATGGTGGTTGACATGCCTTGCAGGGCATGATATAGTAGTCAAAGTTGTTTTCCAATATCTTTCGCATAAGCAGAAGCACCCGCTTCTCACCTGACCGATAGTTGTCGGCTGGTCGGCGATACCTGTAGCCGGATGGCTCTCCTTGCGAGAGGCGCATCCGCCCATACGGAGTGTCAAGCGGGTCCGATCTGTCGGATCCGCTTTTTATTATGGTTGAAGGCATCATTGGAACCAATCCCATTCGGAGGTGGACGATTATTAGCAGAGATCATCAAATTAATGACGATATCCGGGCACGTGAAGTACGCCTGGTCGGTCCCGAGAGCGAGCAGCTCGGCATCAAGCCGCTCCGCGAAGCCCTGCAGATGGCCATCGACGCCAACATGGACCTCGTCAACGTAGCCCCGCAGGCCAAGCCTCCGGTATGCCGGATCATGGACTATGGCAAGTTCCGTTACGAGCAGCAGAAGAAGGACAAGGAAGCCCGCAAAAACCAGAAGACGGTTGATCTGAAGGAAGTGTGGTTCCGCTCCAACATCGACGAGCACGATTATCAGACCAAGCTTCGCAACGTCATCAAGTTCCTCGGCGAAGGCGACAAGGTCAAAGCCTCGGTCCGCTTCCGCGGCCGCGAGATCGCGCATGCCGATGTCGGTCAGCGCATCCTGGAGCGTCTGCTCAAGGAAGTCAACGACATCGTCAACGTCGAACGTGTGCCGAAACTGGAAGGACGCAGCATGATCATGATTTTGGCACCTAAGAACACCAACTAAGCTAGATTAATTCAAGGAGGATATCGACATGCCAAAGATGAAGACTCATAGCAGTCTGAAAGACCGCTTCAAAATTACGGGAACTGGCAAAGTTAAACGCTACAAAGCTTACCGTAATCACCTTCTCTCCCACAAATCCGGCCGTGCGAAGCGCGTTCTGGCTACCCAGCCGAACATGGCGGCGGGCGACATTCGTCGTCTGGCTCAAGGCCTCGCTCAACTGAAATAGTCCATTTTTACCGGTTTATTGATATTAGAACTTACAGGAGGGTATCATCATGGCAAGAGTAAAAGGCGGATTCGTTCGCGCCCGTCGCCGCAAACGGATTCTGAAGCTCGCAAAAGGTTACTTCGGTTCCAAGCACCGTCTATTTAAAACAGCAAAGGAGCAGGTAGGCAAATCCCTGCTTTACGCTTACCGCGATCGTCGCCAAGTAAAACGCGACTTCCGCAAGCTGTGGATCGTGCGCATCAACGCTGCTGCGCGTCTTAACGGCCTTTCCTACAGCAAATTCATGTTCGGCCTGAAGCAAGCCGGCGTCGAAGTGAACCGCAAGGTTCTTGCCGACCTGGCCGTGAACGACATCGGTTCGTTCAACAGCCTGGCTGACGTTGCCAAGCAAAAGCTGAACGCTTAATATAAAGAGCCGGTTGTCCGGGATGCGAATCCCCGGGCAGCCGGCTCTTTTTTTTGTTTCCTCCTCTGCTGGTATCCACTCGTTTCGACCTGCGCTGCGGCGAAGAAAGGCGAAGCCGGCGCATAGCCGGCAGCAGGCCGTTCCACGAATTTGCCCGGGGCATAGACATCTGTACAGGCGTCGGGCTCCTTTCCTGAATAAGCTGAAAGGAACGGGAAAGGAGGAATAGCGTTGTCTGCGATTTCCAAGGAACAAGTACGCGCCCTGGTGGGCAAAGAAGTATATGTCATGCGCAAGGACGGAACCGTCGCCAGCGGAAAGCTGGAAAAATTCGCGAATGACCGGTTGTATATCCGCCCCGTAGAGTCTGGACAGAAGGCGGGTACGAGAGCATTCATTCTCCCTCTCGTCCTGTTCGACCTGCTCGCGATCGGAACCATTCCCTTCTTTGCGGGGGGAGGGTTCGGAGGCGGATTCGGTCCCGGTCCGTACGGTCCGTACGGTCCCGGCGGTCCCGGCGGTCCCGGCCCTTACGGTCCGTACGGCCCCGGCCCTGGCGGCCCCGGTCCGTACGGCCCCGGATGCTGCCCGCCATACGGCGGCGGCAAAGGATTCTACTAAGCGCTGTGCTGCCTCGCCCGCCGGTGCAAGGACTATAGCGGCTTGAGCAGCTCGGTCACCTTGTAGCTCTCATGATGGCGCACCGGTTCGTACCCTATGCGTTCGTAGAACCGGCGCGCCTTATCATTGGCGTCGTCCACGAAGAGGAGGGCGAGAACACAGCCCTCGGCAGCTCCCGCGGCTTCGGCTTGCTTCATCAGACTGCCGCCGACTCCGGCATTCCGGCAGTCGCGATGGACAGCCAGCATGTCGATATGGAGAATGCCCTGTAGGAACTGGTAGTGGACGAATCCCGCAGGCTCGCCTTTTTTGCCTGCGACGGCGACGATCGTCCTCCCATCGCGGAATCGTCCGGGCAAGGAACGGATGACGGTCGGATCATCGGTCTCGGTGCTGTAGGACAAGGGCAGCAATTCCGTGCGGATCAGGCGGACAAGCCCATCGAGATCTTTGCGCTCGTTCATCGGGCGGTAGTGGATGGAGGTTTTCACGCAAGCCGTCTTCCCTTCTGGCTGGACGAGGCTGGATGGCGCGGGCGATCGAAACCCGGCTTCCGCAACCTTATTCTATGCAGCGGCCCCCGAGGTTGCGAAACAGCAGCTTGAGGAGCCTTGTACATAACTTTTCTCGTTTGTGCATACACTTGGTATTGACGGATGGTAATGACAGACCTATAATAAGTCTCAAGCTTATACCCAATCGGCTATGATGAGGACGAAGTGTTAAGGGCCCTACTGTACAGAGAGCGACGGATCCCGCTGCAACCGCCGCCAGCATCCCTTTCCAACGAGCTCACCTCGGAGCTGTTTTCCTGAAAAGACACCGGTCTTAGTAGGGAGAATCGCATGGCATGCGTTAAAATGCCGAAGTAGAATGATCAGGCGTGCACGCCCTTTTCTACTTCATGAGGCTCCGCATTGCGAAATGCGGCAGCAAACCTGGGTGGTACCACGGAAGATACAGTCTTTCGTCCCTATGCTTCGGCATAGCGGGCGAAAGACTTTTTTTGTTTTCCGCGCTGCGTTCACCGTGTAAGCGGGCGGCGCAACGCAACGCTTGCGTCATTGGACTTGAAAGGAGACGAAGGCGGACCGTCGACACCGCCGCCGTCATTCACGAAGGGAGGAACACATGATGGTTATGCAGGGCGAGGCTCTGAAATCCAAGGAAGAAATCATGGAAAAAATGAGGAAGCCGGAAGTGATCAGCGGCTCCGAAATTCTTCTCCGCAGCCTGGTGCTCGAAGGCGTGGAATGTGTATTCGGTTATCCCGGCGGCGCGGTATTGTATATCTACGACGCCATGCACGGGTTCTCGGATTTCCACCATGTGCTCACTCGGCACGAGCAGGGAGCGATCCATGCGGCCGACGGTTATGCGAGGGCATCCGGCAAGGTCGGGGTGTGCATCGCCACTTCGGGACCGGGGGCGACGAACCTCGTCACCGGAATCGCGACAGCTTACATGGACAGCGTGCCGCTCGTCGTCATCACGGGCAACGTAGCGACCAATCTCATCGGCACGGACGCTTTCCAGGAAGCGGACATTACGGGAATCACCATGCCGATCACGAAGCACAGCTTCCTGGTGCGGACGGCCGAAGAGCTGCCGCGTGTCATTCACGAAGCGTTCCACATCGCGAACACGGGCCGGAAAGGACCGGTGCTGATCGATATTCCGAAGGATGTATCGGCCGCGATGACCATGTTCGAGCCGGTGAGCGGCGAAGTCAGCCTGAGAGGCTATAACCCCAATACGACGCCTCGCAAGCCTCAGCTCGACAAGCTGGCGAAGGCGATCGGCGAAGCGGAGCGTCCGCTCATCCTGGCAGGCGGAGGAGTGGTTTACTCCGGAGGGCATGAAGAGCTGCTGGAATTCGTCACGAAGACCGGCATCCCGGTCACGACGACGCTTCTTGGCCTCGGCGGATTCCCGAGCGGCAACGACCTGTGGGTCGGCATGCCGGGCATGCACGGAGCCTATGCTTCAAACAAGGCTATTCAGGAGAGCGACCTGCTGATCAATATCGGCGCGCGCTTCGATGACCGGGTGACGATGAAGCTGGACGGCTTTGCGCCGAAGGCCAAAATCGTCCACATCGATATCGACCCGGCCGAAATCGGCAAAAACGTGCCGACCGACATTCCGATTGTCGGCGATGTGAAAATCACGCTTGGCCTGCTCAACGAAGAAGTCGGCTATGCCGCCAAAGCGGATGCATGGAGAGCCCAGATCCAGGCTTGGAAAACGGAGCAGCCGCTCCGCTACCAGGATTCCGACACCGAGCTCAAGCCGCAATGGGTCATCAGCATGATCCACGATACGACGAACGGCGACGCAATCGTGACGACCGACGTCGGCCAGCATCAAATGTGGGCAGCCCAGTACTATCGTTTCAACAAGCCTCGTTCCTGGGTCACCTCGGGAGGTCTCGGCACGATGGGCTTCGGATTCCCTTCCGCGATCGGCGCCCAGATGGCCAATCCCGAACGTGTCGTCGTCAGCATCAACGGAGACGGCGGCATGCAGATGTGCGCGCAGGAGCTCGCGATCTGCGCCATCAACAACATTCCGGTCAAGGTCGCCATCATCAACAATCAGGTGCTTGGAATGGTCCGCCAGTGGCAAGAAATTCTCTACGACAACCGGTACAGCCATATCGACCTCGCCGGCAGCCCGGACTTCGTCAAGCTGGCCGATGCATACGGAGTCAAAGGCTTCAGGGCTTCCAACAAGGAAGAAGCCGAGGCGGCGTGGAAAGAAGCGCTCGCGCATCCCGGTCCTGCAGTCGTGGAATTCGTTGTCCGCAAGCATGAGAATGTATTCCCGATGGTAACCCAGGGCAACACCATTGACGTCATGCTCATGGGGGATGAACAATGAACCGCAAATACACGATCGCCGTACTCGTCAACAACCAGCCTGGAGTGCTGCAGCGCGTATCCGGATTGTTCGGACGCCGCGGCTTCAATATCGAAAGCATCACGGTAGGCGCCAGCGAAGAGGCCGGACTGTCACGCATGGTCATCGTCACCGGCGGAGACGACAAGCTCCTCGAGCAGGTATCCAAGCAGCTCTATAAGCTGATCGACGTCATCAAGGTCGTCGATGTGAGCGCCAATCCGATGGTGGAGCGGGAGCTGGCCTTGATCAAGGTCACCGCCGAGCCGTCCGCGAGACCGGAAATTCTCGGAGTGGTCGAGACATTCCGCGCTGCCGTCGTCGATATCGGACCGAGCACTCTCATCGTTCAAGCCGTCGGAGGACCCGACAAGATCGACGCGATGATCGAGCTGCTGCGCCCTTACGGCATCCGCGAGCTCAGCCGCACCGGCGTAACCGCGATGAATCGCGGAGCTGTCCGATTCTAGTTTGAATTTTTTGATAAGTTCGACAACGCGCCTATAATGCTATAACTTCTACCTATAAAGCCGACTTTGAGCGGGAGTTTAGGGAGATCGACGACAAAGCAAGTTCTGGCTTCTGCAGCAGCGAGAACCTGAGACAAAGCATGAACTAGCTTTAGCAAAAGCCAGCTTTAATGCGTCATCTCTTTAAACACCCGCTCAAAGGGGTTTCAATCCAAAGGAGGCATCATCTCATCATGGCAGTTAAATTATTCTACGAAAACGACGCGGACCTCAGTGTTCTGCAAGGAAAAACGGTAGCAGTAATCGGATACGGCAGCCAAGGACACGCTCAGGCGCAGAACCTGCGCGACAGCGGCGTCAAGGTCGTCATCGGCCTGCGCGAAGGCAAGTCCGCCGACAAAGCCCGCAATGACGGCTTCGAAGTCGTATCCGTGGCCGACGCGACCCGCAAGGCGGACGTTGTCCAAATTCTGATGCCGGACGAAACGCAAGCCCAGGTATACAACGACGAGATCGCTCCCAACCTCAAAAAAGGCGCGGCTCTCATGTTCTCCCACGGCTTCAACGTCCACTTCGGCCAAATCGTGCCGAGCAAGGACACCGACGTACTGCTCGTCGCTCCTAAATCCCCGGGCCACATGGTCCGCCGGACGTACGTGGAAGGCTTCGGCGTTCCTGGACTCATCGCGGTCGAGCAGGACGCTACGGGCAACGCTCAAGCAATCGGCCTTGCTTACGCGAAGGGCATCGGCTGCACGCGCGCCGGAGTATTCGAGACTTCCTTCCGCGAAGAGACCGAGACCGACCTGTTCGGCGAGCAAGCCGTTCTCTGCGGCGGTACTTCCGCCCTGGTCAAAGCCGGATTCGAAACGCTCGTTGAAGCCGGCTACGCTCCGGAGATGGCTTACTTCGAGTGTCTCCACGAGCTGAAGCTGATCGTCGACCTGATGTATGAAGGCGGCCTTGCGTCCATGCGCGATTCCATCTCCAACACGGCCGAATACGGCGACTATGTCACCGGTCCCCGCATCGTGACCGACGAAACGAAAAAAGCGATGAAGGAAGTTCTTTCCGACATCCAGCAGGGCAAATTCGCACGCGACTTCATCCTTGAGAACAAATCCGGCCGCGCGATGCTTACGGCTACCCGCCGCAACGAGTCGGAGCATGCGATCGAGAAGACAGGCGCGCAGCTTCGCGAGCTGATGCACTGGATCAAGAAGTAAGGAACAAGCATCAGAAGCGCCCCGCAGGCGCATCCATAGAAGCGGACTTGTCCGCTTCCCACAGGCCGCGCGCTTCTTCCCCAAGGAAAGAGGCGCGTTCGCCGCTTCAATGGATTAAATCCGCATATACTCAAGAAACGGAGGTGCCGGCGTGCGCAAAATCTATATTTTCGATACGACGCTTCGCGATGGCGAGCAGTCGCCCGGAGTCAACCTGAATACCAAGGAAAAGGTGGAAATCGCCCTTCAGCTCGAAAAGCTGGGCGTGGACCGCATCGAGGCAGGTTTTCCGGCCGCGTCGCCAGGGGATCTGGCCGCCGTGCAGGCCGTGGCCGCAGCAGTCAAGCAGGCAACGGTCATCGGCCTTGCCCGCGCGGTGGAAAAGGATATCGACGCGGCCTGGGAAGCTCTCAAGGACGCGGCCGACCCTTGCATCCATATTTTTCTCGCGACCTCGCCGATCCACCGCAAGCACAAGCTGAAGATGGAGAAGGAGCAGGTGCTGGCGGCGGCGGACAAAGCGATCCGCTACGCGAAGCAGCGCTTCGCCAAGATTGAATTCTCGCCGGAGGATGCGGGCCGCACGGAGCTGGATTTCCTGTGCGAAGTGACCGAGATGGCGATCAAGGCGGGCGCTACCGTCGTGAACATCCCCGATACGGTCGGGTATATGACTCCGGCCGAGTTCGGCCATATCTTCAAGACGCTGAAGGAAACCGTACCCGGCATCGACGGCATCCAGCTCAGCGCCCACTGCCATGACGATCTCGGCATGGCGACGGCGAACGCTCTGGCTGCCATCCTCAACGGAGCCGACCAGATCGAGGGCACAATCAATGGCATCGGCGAGCGCGCCGGCAACACGGCGATTGAAGAGGTCGCGCTGGCGCTGGAGACGAGAGCGGCGCTGTACGGCGCCAAGACCGGGCTTCATCTCAAGGAAATCGCGCGTACCAGCCGTCTGGTCAGCAAGCTGACCGGCATGGTCGTGCCGGGCAACAAGGCGATCGTCGGGGCGAACGCTTTTGCGCATGAGTCGGGCATCCATCAGGACGGCATGCTGAAGGAGAAGACGACGTACGAGATTATTTCTCCCGATACGATCGGCGTGAAGGAATCGAAGCTCGTCATGGGCAAGCACTCCGGCCGCCATGCGTTCCGGGAGAAGCTGATCGATCTCGGCTACGAGCTGGAGGACGAAGCCTTGAATGCGGCCTTCGCCAAGTTCAAGGATCTCGCCGACCGCAAGAAGAACGTGACGGACGACGATCTGCTGGCGATGCTGGAGGAGAAGCTGGTCGACACGCCGGAAATCTATGCCCTGGAGACGGTGGAGGTCCATTACGGCAACCGCTCTACGCCGAAGGGCACGGTCTCGATCAAGGTCGAGGGGCAGGGCGTGCAGACGCGCACGGCGGAGGGCAACGGCTCTGTCGACGCGCTGTTCAACGCGATCGACCTCGTGACCGGAGAAGCGGTCGAGCTGGAGGACTACTCCATCAAGTCGGTTACCCATGGCAAGGACGCGCTCGGCGAGGTCCATGTCGTGCTGCTGCAGGATGGCGTGTCGGCGCAAGGCCGGGGAGTAAGCACGGACATTCTTGAAGCGAGCGCGCGCGCCTACGCGGATGCGCTCAACCGCCTTATCGAGAAGCGCAAGGCGCCGGGCCGCCGCGACCGGATGAGCCTGATCTGACGTTTGCTGAACGGTATGAAGGCCAAAAGCGCCTGCCCATCGGGGCAGGCGCTTTTTTTCGCGTGGCTTCAGAAGCTTATGAAATCGAGCTGTCAGCTGCTTTTGAAAAACAAGCTGCAGGCTCTTTTGAAAACAAGCTGCAAGCTCTTTTGAAAATAAGCTGCAAGCTCTTTTGAAAATAAGCTGCAGGCTCTTTTGAAAATAAGTCGTGAGCTGCTTGTAAAATTAGCGTCAGCTGCTTGGGTCCGCTTTCAGCTTCGCGTAAACGCACATATCCCGCCACTCGGTCCTGTCCGCCGACAGCTCGCTCTGCTGCAGGATGCCTTCGAGGCGGAAGCCGAGCTTCTCCGGAATCGCCCGGCTCCGCGCATTGAGTCTGTCGCAGCGGATTTCCAGGCGGCGTGCTTCCAGGTGGACGAAGGCGAAGCCGCATATGGCGGCTACCGCTTCGGTCACGTACCCATTGCCGGCGCGGCGGCTGTCCGCCCAGTACCCGATTTCGAATGCGCGGGCGTTCCAGTCGATATGATGAAGGCCGACGCATGCCGCCATCTGCCCGCTTGCTTTCTCCAAGGCGACAAAACGGAGCTTCTCCCGCTTGAGGAACCGTATCGCCGATTCCCGCGAATTCAGCTCGGCCTGCTCGACGCTATGAGGGGACTGAGCCCAGGACATCCAGGCTCTGAGCTCGTCGAGGGAGGCGTTGATCGTCTCGCTCATCATCGGGCCGTCTCCTTGCTGCGCCATCCTCATTACGAGGCGTTCCGTCTCGACGCTTGTCGGGAAATCAATCAGGATCGGGTTCATCGTTTCGACCGCCTTTTTTATAGCTGATTATACTTCCGATAGAGACAATTGGAAACAAATGCCGCTGACAAAGGGGGAAGGTCGGCGGCTGACGGTACCTATAGGTTATGCCTATCAAACCGATAGCTATCCTATCTTGGAGCCTTATAGCGCGATGTGGTACAACTGTTGATAGTGATTATCAATCGTTGAGAAGAAGACGGGAGCGTGTCCATTATGGCAGAGGTAAAGAAAATCGCGGTGATCGCGGGCGACGGAATCGGACCGGAAGTCGTCGGCGAAGCCATCAAGGTGATCAAGAAAGTCGAAGAGCTGTACGAATACCGCTTTGAATTCGAGCATGGCCTGTTCGGCGGAATCGCCATCGACGAGAAAGGAACTCCGCTTCCGCAGGAAACGCTGGAAATTTGCCAGAAGGCGGATGCCGTCCTGCTCGGCGCGGTAGGCGGGCCGAAATGGGACAACAACACCAAGGAGCTCCGTCCGGAAACCGGGCTTCTCGGCATCCGCAAGGCGCTCGGGCTCTTCTCCAACATCCGCCCGGCGACAGTGTTCGACTGCCTGAAGGATGCCTCGACCTTGAAGCCGGAAGTGCTGGAGGGTACCGACCTGATCGTCGTGCGCGAGCTGACGGGCGGCATCTACTTCGGCGAGAAGTTCCGCCGCGAGGGAGAGCATGGCCAAGAGGCGGTCGACACCTGCGTGTACAACGTGCAGGAGGTGGAGCGCATCGTGCGCCAGGCGTTCGACATCGCCATGACGCGCGGCAAGCGGCTTGCCTCCGTCGACAAAGCCAACGTGCTGGAGACTTCCCGCCTCTGGCGCGAGGTCGTGAACCGGATCGCGCCGGAGTATCCGGAGGTGGAGCTTGAGCATGTGCTCGTCGACAACTGCGCCATGCAGCTGCTTCGCCGTCCGTCGAGCTTCGACGTCATCGTGACGGAGAACATGTTCGGGGATATCCTGAGCGACGAGGCTGCCATGCTGACGGGCTCCATCGGCATGCTGAGCTCCGCTTCCCTCGGCGAAGGCAGCTTCGGCCTGTACGAGCCGGTCCACGGCTCGGCGCCGGATATCGCTGGCCAAGGCATCTCCAACCCGATCGCGACCATTCTGTCCGTCGCGCTCATGTTCCGTCTGACATTCGGCTATGCGGACGCGGCGCAGGCGATAGAGGACGCGGTCAAGGAAGTTCTCGATGCCGGCCACCGTACAGGCGATATCGCTGTGGACAAATCCAAGGCGATCGGAACGGAAGAAATGGGACGGCTTATTGTAGAAGCGATCCGCTGATCCCGCCTTTCCGAATGGAACCCGAATACTGAAGCCCGCCTTGCAGAATAGAGTCAAGAATTCCGAATTCCAGCTTGTTATTCGGTCAAGTCATCCTTTCAACCGATTTTGACTCCGTTCGGATGGAATGATATCATCTTGTTTGAACAGGACAAGAAACTGCACGCTTCACGCGTCGAGGAGGAAATAGACCTATGGCAGAACGTTTGGTCGGCCGCCCGGCTCCGGATTTCACGATGGAGACCGTTGACGGCCAAGGACAGCAATTCGGCAAGGTATCCCTTTCGGATTATCGCGGCAAATGGCTGGTGTTCTTCTTTTATCCGCTTGATTTCACCTTTGTATGCCCGACTGAAATTACTGCGCTGAGCGATGCGGCTTCCGAATTCACGAAGCTTAACACCGAGATTCTCGGCGTATCCATCGACAGCATCCATAGCCACAAGGCGTGGATCAACACGCCTAAGAACGACAACGGCTTGGGCAAGCTGAATTTCCCTCTCGCCGCCGATATCACGAAGCAGGTATCCCGCGACTACGGCGTCCTGATCGAAGAGGAAGGCATTGCCCTGCGCGGTCTCTTCATCATCGATCCGGAAGGCGAGCTGAAATACCAAGTCGTCAACCACAACGACGTAGGCCGCAGCGTAGAAGAAACGCTTCGCGTCCTTCAAGCGCTCCAATCCGGCGGTCTCTGCCCGATGAACTGGAAGCCGGGCGACAAGAACCTCGTCACGAACTGACCTTCGCAAGCAGACAAGCCAGGGCATACGCCCTGGCTTTTTTGTTCGTGCTGTCGACCCGCCTCGGGCATTCCAGCTATGGAGAACGCCCATCTGGGTTAATCTGGATATCGAAAGGGTATTTGAGTATAGTTGAAGACAGGACAGAACATCCACTTTGGCCTTTTCAACGTCTTTCTATATAGACCTTGTACTCAGAAGGAGGCGGGCAGCTTGCATTCAGAACCGGCCGAACCGACCGGCATCTATTCCGCTCGGCATGCGGATGGCGCCGAAGCGGTTCGAAGCGGCTTGGAGCGTGTCAGGAAAATGCTGGCCAAAACCGAGCATTTGATGGGAGCGGCAGATGAAAGAACCCGCCGCGTGGAGCAATTGACCCAAAGGGCCTCGGAGCTGCTGGGCGCTTTGAGAGAGGGAGCAGAGGCGCTGAAGGCGGCTGAAAAGGCTGCATCGGATGAATCGGTCCTGCTGCCGGAGGGCGGAGCGGACAAGACGATCATGGACACGGCTCCGATCAGCGTCGGGCTGGAAGAAGCGGCAGAAATCGAGGAGCTCGTGCGGGCTATTACGAGGGAAATACGCGAGCTCCAAAGGGAACGGATGCCTTTTTTGAGCGAGGCTGCGTCCGGCGGGCGCCAGGCGGTTAAAGATAACCAATACGAATGATTGGACAGGGAGGAATGACTGTCATGCCGGACTACAACCGGGAAGAGCCCAAGCCGGAGATCGCCCCTCCGGCCTCGCCAGAAGTCGAACCGCCAAAGGAGCCGGAGATTCGGCCCGAGCCTTCCGCTCCGGAGATTCAACCCGGCCCTCAGCCGGTGCCGGAGATTCCGGACTTGCCGTCCGAACCGGGACCGATTCCGGATTCGCCGACCGAAGTCCCGCCGCCCAATCCGCTTTGAGCGGAATTCAGCGGCAAAGGAGCAGCAGAGGGCGCAGGAATGATGCGGTGCCGCATCGAATACAATTTCCATACCTGTTGCGAAGAAACCGAAGCTAGGAAGGTATAGGCCAAAGGCAGTTCAAGGAGGGAAATACCATGAGTTTCTGCTGCGGAGCAAGCATGATTGGAACCAAAGGCAACGCTCAGGCATTACCGGACTCACATCCATAACGTCCCTATTTTGTTCTGCCCGGTTTGCCATCGTGTGGATATTCATTATATGATAGAGAGCGAATATGAAATATTGGCTGAATATGCGCATGGCGACGGAGTGACGGAAGTCGACTTCCAGGATTACGTGGACCAGAAAGGAAAGTCCATCTTCGAGAACTGTGTCAACCACGATCATGAGGATCCGATGGACGTGGTGGCCAGCCAGATCGACATGGCTCTGGACCTGCTGAGCTTTTCCAAGCAGCTCGGGGACCACGCATGGGAAGAAGAGCTGAAGAAGCGGCTGGCGATTTTGAATCTTCGCCGCAACAAGCTCAAAGCCAAGCGGGCTTCCGAGGGATTCTGCTGACCGATGCCATTCAATGCCTCCTGGATGCAGGAGGCATTTTTTATTTTCGTCCACTCCCATTAACGGAGCGTTGCCTCCGAATGATATAGACAAAGCGAGGTGCAGCCCTTGCTGCTGATGCTGTTCAAAAGATGGCTTGGGCTTTCAGCCAGGCGCAAAGAGGAGTCCGGGCACAAGGCGGATTCGCTGAACCGGCTGATCAAGCAAGCGCAGGATGGGGACAGGACAACCCGGGAACGCCTGATCGCCGACTACCGGCCCTTTATCCTGAAGGTCACAAGCCGATTCTGCAAGCGATATGTCGATCCTTCCCGGGATGACGAGTTCAGCATTTCGCTGATCGCCTTCGATGAAGCGATCAGCCAGTTCTCGCCGGAATCCGGCCGTTCGTTCGCGGGATTCGCCGAGACGGTCATCCGCCGGCGGCTTATCGATCATGTCCGCAAGGAACAGCGGCATATCCGCTCCCTGCCGGCCGGCTCCTTCCAAATGGAGGAAGAAGAGGAGACGTTTTATTCCCTCGCGTTCAACAGGCAGGCGGTGCTCCGCTTCAACCAGGATCAGGAAGCAGAGGAGAGGCGCCAGGAAATCATGGAATTCACGGCTGAGCTGGCAGCCTACGGAATCCGATTCGCGGATCTGGCGGAATCATCTCCGAAGCATGAGGATTCCCGGATTCTTCTGCAGGGAATCGCGGCGAAGCTGGCCAAGCAGGACCGCTTGTTCAGCGTCCTGCTGGCTACCCGGCGGCTGCCGGTCAAGGAGCTTACGGAACTATCCGGCGTGTCGCGCAAGACGATCGAGCGCAACCGGAAATATTTGATCGCCGTATCGCTGCTCGTCCACGGGCGGTACCCCTATTTGAAGCATTATATACATATAGAAGCGCTCAAGGAGCAAATCGAGAAGAAGGCAGGAGGGACAGGGCTGTGAGCAGCAGAGGCATCGTCATGGAGGCCAGAGGCAACAAGCTGGTCGTGCTGACGCAAGAAGGCGGCTTCCGGAAAGTGAGGGGGCTCGGAGACGAGAGAATCGGCCAAGAGATCGTCCTTACGGCACAGCGGAAGCTGCTCAGAATGCCCAAGGGCCTCATTCCCGCCGCCGTCATTCTGATTCTGATCGCCCTGCCTGCTTTCTGGGCGGCTCGGGCCGAGGCTCACCCGGTGGTCGCTTACCTCAGCCTGGATGTGAATCCCAGCTTTGAAATCGGCGTGGACCGCGAACTGAACGTGCGCAAGCTGGAGGCGATGAACGACGATGCCCTTCCGTTCGTGGAAGGACTTCAATACGAGGGGCTGCCCGCCGAAAAGGTCATGGAGCTGCTGGCCCGGAGACTGGCGGAATCTTCCTATCTGGGCAGCGGCGGCGGAGCGGAAGTCATCCTGGCCGGAGTCAAGCTGGATGCGGGAGCGGGCAATGCGGTGGCGCAGCTGAGCCGGCAGGCCGAGCAGGCGCTGCTGAGCGCAGCCGGTTCCGCCCAAGCTTCCGGAATCCATGTCACCTCGCTGGAATCCACCGAGGCGGTTCGGGAGGCGGCGGCCGCCAAAGGCTTGTCCACGGGCAGAATGACGGTGTATCTGCTGGCCAAGAGCCAGGGCTACAATGTCAGTCTGGATCAATTCCGCAGCGGGGCGATTCGGGAAGTCCTCTCCTGGGACGGAGGCGTGGACGCTTTGGTCGGCGACAGCCAAAAAATCGGCAGCGAGAAGCTGCAGGAGCAGCTTGAACGCGAGAAGAAAGTCGCTGCGACCGCGCTTCCTCCCGCATCTCCCGTACGAAAGGCATCTCCAGCTCCCCAGGAGCGGCCTGCCGGCGCAGCCGTCCGCCAGCAATCGGCCAAGCCGTCAGCGTCTCCCAAGCCGTCAGCGTCTCCCAAGCCGTCAGCGAAGGCTTACAAGCGGGATGCAGCCGGGGCAGGGGACAGATCGGGCGCCGAGCGGATTCGCGATTCCAGACAGCGGGCGGAGCATCGGCATTGGCAGGGCGGAGAGCCTGAATCGTTCGGCGATCCGGAACGGAAGCGCCTCGAGGCCGAAAAGCTGCTGAAGGAAAAAGCTGAAGCCGCACGCGCAAAACTGGATGACAAGGCGCGCAAAGCATGGCAGAAACGAAGAGCAGAGATTGAGGAAGCCTTGAAGCGCCGTCATGAAGAAATGGAAAGGCATGCCGGACAGCAGCGCGGCCATAACGAACAGCGCAAGCCGAATTGACCCCGCGCCGGAAGCCCGCTCCACACCTATCCTGATGCTTCCGAAACTAGCAATATTCGACATTATTTCCGATTGACACTGATATTGGCGAAACCTATGATAAATGTACGAATACGACGGCTTGAACACGTATCCAAGCATCCAGAATGGAACGGGGGGGCGGACTCGTACATGGAGATGGAATTGTTCAACATCAACAATGTCAAGGATGCCATCAAGGCTCGCCAGAGAGGCAGAGAGCTTGCGAGGGATCTCGGCTTCGGTATCATCGACCAGACGCGGATCGCGTACGCCATATCGGAATTGTCAGGCTGTTTCGTGGAAATGCATCAAAGGAGCCAAATGCTGATGGGACGGGTAAGGGGCGATTCCGGTGAAACCGGAATGGAATGGTCCTTGATCGGCAGCAGCGATTTTTCCCCCGAGATGGAGGAAGAATGGAAATCGCTCTGGTCCGAGGAATGGGATATGGCCATTACCCGCCGAGTCGGCACCTGCATCACTTTCCGCAAGTGGCTGCCTCCCTCCTACTACATGGACTCTACGCCGGTGCAGCTTCAGCTGTTCGCCACAGGAGAGGAGCAGAGTTAATGCAGGCAATTCGAAAGCGCTATTTTCCGGCGCTTGCCGAATACATCCGCAGCGGTAGCGAGGCTTCGCTCTATCAGGCTACGGAACTTGGGAAGACCTTTCACAATATCGGCCCCGAAGAGGTTATAGCCGTCCATGAAGAATGCATGCGCAACATCGTCCTCAACGTAGAGTCGGAGGAAGCGCTGGAACTGTACAACCGGTCCTTTCTTTTTTTGATCGAGCTGATGGTCGCCTACCGGTTCCGGCATCAGCAGGAGCGGACGCCGGATCAGAGGTACACGGAGATGCGGGAGATGCTCTCCCGCTCTTATCGTTCCTTCGAGAGGGTCAAGAGCAAGTATGAGAATGTCCTGCAGCATATGGACAGCGGCATCGCCCTCTTCGACAACGACAACATGCTGACGTTCATGAATCTGCAGATGGCGAGATTCCTGGACGTTCCCCGCAAAACGCTGATCGGCTGCAGCATCCTCGATATTTTGAGGCATCAGCAGCTGAGCCGCACGACGAGGCGGCTGCTGGTGAGGCTCTACCGGGAAATCATCCTTCGCCGAAACAAATACTTCGAGTTCCAGGACAGCAGCGGACGGCATCTGCTGATTACGGCCACCTCCAGCGAGCAGCTGGACGGCGATTATCTGATCAGCATGAAGGACGTGTCCGAGTACAAGCAGATCGAGCAGACGGCATACCAGAACGACAAGCTGGCGATGCTAGGCAAGATCGCCGCATCCATCGCGCATGAAATACGCAATCCCCTGACCTCGATACGGGGATTCATCCAGCTGCTCCGGCCTCATCTGGTCGAGCTGGGCAAAGAAGAATACGCCAAGATCATGGTGGCCGAGATCGACCGGGCCAACGACATCATCTATGAGTTCCTCAACTCCTCCAAGCCTACGGCACCGATGAAGCAAACCATCTCCCTGACATCATTGCTCAAAGAAGTCAGCCTGCTCAGCGAGAGCGAGGCGCTCCTGCACAATTGCGAGATTTACCTGGAATCGCATGAAGTCGACATGCTGGTCTCCATCGACGTCAAGCAGATCAAGCAGGTCGTTCTGAATATATTCAAGAATGCGATGGATGCCATCGGAGAGCTGAACGGGGAGAGGCCCGGAAGGATCGATGTGGTGCTGCGAAGACAAGCCGGATTTGCCGAAATCACTGTCAAGGACAACGGCAAAGGAATGGATCGTTCGACGCTAAACCGTCTGTTCGATCCTTTTTTTACGACCAAGGAGTCCGGCACGGGTCTCGGCTTGTCGGTCAGCTACCGGATCATCCGCAATCACGGCGGCACGATCCGCGTTACCAGCTCTGCCGGTCAAGGCACGGTGTTCACCGTTTATTTGCCAATCGCAGAGTAAGGGCTTAAAATCGGGAGGGTACAAGCTCCCGTTTTTTTGCTTTTTAATAGACGGGATAGGGAAAGGATGACAACAATGAAAATCAAGTTGAAATATACGGAGCCTCAATCCAACCAGGATTGGGAGCTGATCATTCGGCCGGTGGATGCTGCCGGCCTGCAGGAAGAGAACGATGCAACAGCAGCCGGGCAGGAAGAGGATCCGCTCTCCGTTCCGGCCATTCGGCAAGCGGTTCAGGCACTGGCGTCCAAAGGGCTGCTCAAAAGCGGCCAGCCCGGGCAGACGATGCCTCTTCTCGGGCTTCATCCCGCAGGCAGCGCGGCATTCATCGGCTTGTCCTCCGGCACTCTGGATGCGGACGACATCCGCCGCCTCGGAGCGTTGGCTTCCAAGGAAGTCCGCGCCAGCCGCGCCTCTGCCGCAAGGCTGCTCGTAACGGCGCAGCTGTACGGCGGAACAAGCGGCTGCACGACGGCTCAAGCCGGCCAGGCTCTGGCGGAGGGCATCCTGCTCGGTGCCTATGACCGGACCAAAACGACGGGAGCTCCCAAGGAGCAGGCTTCGGCGGAGCTGGCTGTCCATCTTCCAGACGGCGTCGATGCCGATCTGCGGAAGCAGTGGGAAGCGGGCGTCCAACGGGGCATCGTCATGGCCGAAGCGGTCGCCGAGGCCAGGGATCTCGTCCATCTTCCGGCGAATGAGCTGATTCCGGAGGCGCTCGCCGAACATGCGGAACGCCTTGCCGCCGAGTACGGCCTGGACTGCGAAGTCATCGACGAGTGGAGCGCCCACGAGCAGGGCATGGGCGGACTGCTCGCGGTAGGCAAGGGAAGCCAGCATCAGCCGCGAATGATCGTGCTCCATTATGAGGGCGATCCCGGCAGCGAGGAGAAATGGGGCCTCGTCGGCAAAGGGGTCACCTTCGATACGGGCGGATACTCCTTGAAGCGGATCGCGGGAATGGAAGACATGATCATGGATATGGGCGGGGCGGCAGCCGTGCTCGGAGCGATGCGCATCATCGCAATCGAGAAGCCGAAGGTCAACGTGGTGGCGGTCATTCCAGCGGCGGAGAACATGATTTCCGACCGGGCTTTCAAGCCGGGAGACGTCGTGACGATGATGAACGGCATGACGGTGGAAATCGTCAACACCGATGCGGAGGGACGCATCGTGCTGGCGGACGGCCTTACGACAGCGATTCGGCGGGGAGCGACAAAGCTTGTCGATGTCGCGACGCTGACCGGCGCGGTCGTGGCGGCTTACGGCGATATCACCTCCGGCATCATGGGCAACGACGACGAGCTGCTGAGCGGCTTGCAGGAAGCCTCCAAGCGGTCCGGCGAGCGGGTGTGGCCGCTGCCGGCCTATCCGGAGTACCGGAAGCAGCTCGATTCCGAGGCCGCCGACCTGAAGAACAAAGGCGGCAGCTACGCTGCGGCCAGCATCGCCGGCATGTTCATCGGGGCTTTCGCGGAAGAGAAGCCTTGGCTTCACATCGACATCGCCGGTACGGCTTGGATCAGCCGCGCACGAGGCTGGGAAACCAAGGGCGCGACCGGAGTCATGACGCGGACGCTTGCGGAGCTGCTGCTCCGAGGATAGAGACGGACATCACCATGCCGGGATGCCGGCATGCGGGACTCGGTTTGCCTTTGCGTTCTTCACCGTTTTCCCGTATTATAGTAAGAAAGTTTATGATGAAGGAGTTCTGTGCCCATGTCTTCCAAAAACAGCATCAGCAAAATCGTCGACTGCACGGTCCGTGATGGAGGTCTTGTCAATAACTGGGATTTCAGCATTGAGTTTGTGCAAGATTTGTATCGCAGCCTGGATGAGGCCGGCGTTGAATATATGGAGATTGGCTACAAGAATTCGCCCAAGCTGCTCAAGGGTGCCGACTCTGCCGGTCCTTGGCGCTTCCTGAACGATGACTTCCTGCGCAAAGTCATCCCGAACAAAGGGAATACGAAGCTGTCCGCGCTCGTGGACATCGGCCGAGTGGACGAAGCGGATATTCTGCCTCGCGTCGACAGCATGCTGGATCTGATCCGCGTCGCCTGCTACATCCAGGATGTGGACAAGGCACTGGAGCTCGTGTCCTTGTTCCATGAACGCGGCTACGAGACGACGCTCAACATCATGGCGCTGTCGAACGTCATGGAAAATCAGCTGATCGAGGCATTCGAAGCCATCCGCGAGAGCGTCGTCGACGTGGTCTACGTCGTCGACTCGTACGGCAGCCTCAAGCCGAACGACATGGCTTACCTGATCGACAAATTCAAGCAGCATTTGCCGAACAAGAAGCTGGGCGTGCATACGCACAACAATCAGCAGCTTGCTTTTGCCAATACGCTGCTCGCTGTCGACAAAGGCGTGGAATTCCTCGACACCTCCGTATACGGCATGGGCCGCGCTGCCGGCAACTGCAACACGGAGCTGCTCGTATCGCATCTTCCGAATACGAAGTACGAAGTGCGCCCCGTGCTCGAAATGATCGAGAAGCACATGATTCCTCTTCGCGAGAAGGAAGAATGGGGCTACATCATGCCGTACATGATCACCGGCCTGCTCGACGAGCATCCGCGTTCCGCGATGGCGCTGCGCAGCTCCGACAACAAGGACAACATCGTCGATTTCTACGATCAGCTTACAACGCCGGAGATTCTTCATTCCAAGTAATCTCCCGGCAGGGCATGCGATTCTGGTAATTGTCGAGCCGGAATGGCTGACCGCGATGGATGGGCCCATGATTTGCAGGTACAGCCCGCTTGTGCTTTCATGACGAAAGCGCAGGCGGGCTTTTTCTATGATATCTTTTGCGCAAGAAGGGAGCTTCTGCAATGTGTGGGCTCTCTAATGCAAGAAGCATACTCCAGCGCATCTTTAATCAACCCGCAGCTTCCATGATCATGCCAATGACCGTACCTTTTGTTTTGTCTCGCGCAGGCTATGAATTTGTCCAATCTGTCCTTGAACGATTCGGACTGATTTTTTGGCTCTGTGTCGTATCGATTCGAACCCGCCTGAAATTCTCATATGCCTGTTTATCCTCCTTTAGCCGCTGCTCCATCTCCGTATCTATCCGAAAAGAGTCAGGGTCCACATCGGGAAGAGCCTTTCTTCCCTCGTCTCTCATCAACCCCAGCTTTGCGAGGCGGCGAACACGTTCGTTGTTCAGTTCCGTCCATGAGCTGTTCCTGAAGCCGAATTCTCAACTCTTCTCTCGAATTTATTTGAACGGGATTTTCAATTTCCATACAATAAACTCCTTCGACTGTTCATTGATTTGGATTTTATTCCTATAGGTATTAAAAAAGATCGAGGACAACAGTCTGTCATGCATCCGCATAAACTCCCGAAAATACAGCCGAGTTCGGCAAACCGGCAAATCTAAAGCGGGTCCAAGCCCGTTCCGCAACTTTAGTCCGAGTCAGAGGGAGCCTTCTGGATGGAAGCGGTCCCGCCCGACGAAAAAGAGGAGATTTACAGCCGCGGCATAACCTGATATCTTGATGAAGCTTCCCACGGGAAGCTTGCAAAAGCAAAATGAGAGCGGCTTCATGACCTAAGGCGAGCCGCTTGCCATAAGGAGGAATCGGGATGTACCGCGTATTGCTGGCCGATGACGAAGCCGACGTGAGGGAAGGCCTGTTGAGCGAAATCGATTGGGAAGCCTGCGGATTCACCGTAGCGGGCACAGCCGAGAACGGCCTGGAAGCGCTTGAGCTTGCCCAGCGCCTGGAGCCTGATGTCGTCATTACAGACATTCGGATGCCGTTCGTCGACGGGATGGAGCTGGTCCGCAGGCTGAAGGCCGAATCGCCTCTTGTCAAAACGGTCATCCTGACCGGCTACGACGAGTTCGATTATGCCCGGCAAGCCGTCTCTCTCAGCGTGGACGAATATTTGCTCAAGCCGTTCTCGGCTGCGAGCCTGACCGAGCTGCTGCATAAGCTGCAAACGCGCATGGAGCTTGAAATCGCAGAGCGGGAGGACATGCGCAAGCTCAAGGAGCATTATCATACGAGCCTTCCCCTGCTGAAGGCCAACTTCCTTTCCTCCCTGCTGCATCGAAAGCTTCCGGAGCCGGTCATCCGGGATAAAGCCCGCCATTACGGCTTGAGCCTGGAAGGAGAGGGCTGCTCCGTTTCGGTCATCAGTCTGGACAGCGCCGCAGCGGAGGCGGAGCTGCCTGCTCAGGCGGTCCAATCTCTGCGAACTTCTCCTGATGTCGATCTCAAGCTGTTCGCCGTGCTCAATATTGCCGGGGAAATATGGGAGGGCAGGGAATTCGGAACGGCGTTCATCCATCAGGACCATGTCGTTCTGCTTGGCTTCGGCAAGACGGACGAGTCCTGGAAGGAGAGGCTGCAAAACGCTCTGGAACATATCGTCCGCAGCGTCGAGCATTATTTGCGCATGCCTGTCACGATCGGCTCCGGAGCGGCCAAGGGCGGGCTGAGCGGCATCAAGTCATCGTACGACGAGGCTCTGCTCGCGCTGGATTACCGGCTCGTTCCCGGCACCGGCCGAATTCTGTTCATCGAGGATGTGGAGAGGCGAGGCTCCTCTCCTCTGCTGCTCGATGAGCTGCGGCAGCAGGCTCTGTCCCGCTGCCTGAAGGTCGGAACCCCGGAGGAGCTGGAAACGGTCCTTGAGACGATCTTCGGGGAGATCAGGGCGGAGCATGCTTCGAGCGGCATCCAGCTCTACTTGAGCGAGGTGCTGACGACGGTCTGGCGTACCGCCCAGTCCTCCGACGTCGACATGGAGGATGTGCTCGGCGCCGGCTTCCAGCCCTATGCCGAGCTCGTCCGGATGACCGGGCTGGCCGAAGCCCGCCGCTGGATAACGGAGATGTGCGGGGCCGTCATGGGCAAAATCTCCGGGAAGCGGCAGCATGCCTACCGCGATCTGATCGAAGAGGCGATGTCCTTTACACGGGAACGCATTCATGACTCGGATCTGTCGATTCCGATGGTATGCTCCCATCTTCATATCAGCGCCGGCTATTTCTGCGGCTTGTTCAAGAAGGAGGTCAAGCTGACCTTCCTCCAATACGTCATGCAGCTTCGCATGGAAAGGGCGCAGGAGCTGCTTCGGACGACGGAGCTCAAAGCGTTCGAGATCGCCGAGCGCATCGGCTTCTCCGAGCCGAATTACTTCAGCTTCTGCTTCAAGAAACATACCGGCAGCACGCCGAAGGAATACCGGAGCCGGATGAAGGACGTCAGTCCGTCCGGACAGGAAGGATGAGGGGCGGAATGTTCCGGCTGGAAATGCCGGGCTGGATCAAGCAGAAGCTGCGGAAATCGCGGGTGAGCAGCATCCAGTCCATCGTCATCTGGTCCTTCTCCATCATGATCGTGGTCGCGATTACGACCGTAGCCGTCCTTCTCCACGAGAAATTTTCGGCTTCCACCGAGCGGAGCGCCTTTCTTGCCGCCAGGCAGACGGTCGACCAGGTCAGCTACAACCTGGAGGACTATATCAGCGGCATGGCCGGTTTTTACAGAGCCATCGAGGTCAACATGCTGAAGAACGGCGAATGGGACGGCCAGCAGGTGGACAAGCAGCTGGACACGCTGATGGGCAGCCGCGACGACATCGTCTCGATCACGCTGTTCGACAGCGGCGGCAAGCTGCTCAAGAACCGTCCTGCAGCCGCTCTCAGGCCGAGCGCCAACGCGACCGGCCAGGGATGGTTCCAGGCGGCGGTCCGGGTGCCGGATCATCTCAGCTTTTCGCTCCCCCATATCCAGAATTTATACAAAGGCTCCTACCAGTGGGTCGTATCCATGAGCAAGCGGATCACCGTCGTCCGCGACGGCCGGCCGCAGGAGGTGATCCTGCTCGTGGACATGAACTTCAAGCAGATCGACGAGCTGTGCAGCCGGATCAGCCTCGGCCATCGCGGTTATGCCTATATCATCGACGAAGGCGCAGGCAACATCGTCTACCATCCCCAGCAGCAGCTCATCTATATGGGGCTCAAAAGCGAGAATGTCGAGCAGGCGCTCGTCGCTTCTTCGGACTATGTGGAGGACATGAACGGGAACAAGCGTCTCATCACCGTCAAATCCGTCGCCAATATCGGCTGGAAAATCATCGGGGTTTCGTACATGGACGATATCCTGACGAGCCGCGAGGAGGTCAACCGCTATCTCGTCCGCGTCGTGGCCGGCGTTCTCGTGCTTGTCGTGCTCGTCAGCATGCTGCTCGCGATGTCCATCGTCCGTCCCATCAAGCGCATGGAGCGGACGATGCGGGCCGTGGAGAGGGGCAACTTCGACGTGGAGCTGCCGGTCGAGGGGCCGCTTGAGGTGGAGCGGCTGTCTCGCCGGTTCAACCTGATGATCCATAAGATCCGCCAGCTGATGAAGCAGATCGTCCAGGAGCAGGAATCGAAGCGCAAGCATGAGCTGGAAGCGCTGCAAGCCCAGATCAATCCCCATTTCCTGTACAATACGCTGAACTCCGTCGTCCGCATGGCCGCGATGAGCCGGGGAGAAGAGGTCGTCACGATGATCACCTCGCTCTCCAAGCTGTTCCGGATCAGCCTGAGCAAAGGGCAGAATGTCATTTCGGCCCGCGACGAGCTTGAGCACGCCCATCATTATCTGGTCATCCAGCAGATGCGCTTCGGACGCAAGTTCCGGTTCTCCATTACCGCTACCGAGGAAGCGGAAGCCTGCATGACGCCGAAAATCGTGCTCCAGCCCTTGATCGAGAACGCGATCGAGCATGGACTGGAATATTCCGTGGAGGAGGGAACGATCGACATCTCCGCGGACGTCGTGGACGGGATGCTCGTGTTCCGGATCGAGGACAACGGAGCCGGGATGGATTCCGTCAAGGCAGCCCTGCTGCTGCACGGAGCTTCCGTGCCGGATGCGGGGCGCGAGCCTTCGGCGACGGGCAAAGGCTCCGGAGTGGCGGTGAGGAACATCCATGACCGCATCCGGCTTTATTACGGAGCGCCGTACGGCCTGGAATTCAAGAGCGAGCTGGAGGAAGGAACGGTCGTATGGGTCCGGATGCCGGCGATCAAGGAGGTCGATGACCATGAATAGAAGTTTGGCCGCGGCGTGCGGATGGCTGTCTCTGCTCTTGCTGGCCGCTGCCGCCTCGGGATGCGCGGGCGCCGCAAGCAAGGAGAAGCCTGCCGAAGCGCAGATCGCGCTCATCGCTCCGCAGAGAAGCGGGGGCGCTTGCCGATTCCATCCGGCTTGGGGCGGAGGCGGCGGCGAAGGAATACGGCAGCCAGCTCCTCTATATGGACGCCAACGTCAGCGACTCCGGCGAGGAGGGCCAGCTCAAGGCTGCGCAAAGGGCGATCGCCCTGGGCGCGTCGGTCCTTCTGCTTGACCCCGACAGCGAGCAGCAGCTCCGGCTCATTGCCGCGGAAGCGGGCAAGGCGGGGGCATCGGTCGTGACGCTGAACGACACCTACCCGGTCGAGGGGGTCGCGAGCAGCATATCGATCAACAACCGCGAAGCGGGAAGGATGGCCGGCGAGGCGATGGCGGAGCTGCTGCATGGCAAAGGAATCGTTTCGCTGCTCGGCTCGGATTCCGCGGCTCCGGGATATGAGCAGCGGGAGCTGGGGGTCGTGGAGGCTTTGGGGAGACACAAAGAAATTACGGTGCATACCGGCTATTCCTGCGGAAGCTCCCCGGACGGCTGCGCCGAAGCGGCGCGCCTGCTGATGGAGCAGGCTGACGGCGTAGTCGCCCTGCAGGAGCAGGGAGTGCTCAGCACCGCGCAGGAAACCGTGAAGCGGGGGCTGTCCAGCCGCGTCAAGATCGTCGGCTTCGGCAGCGAGGTTCCTCAGCTGGAGCTGCTTCAGGACGGAATCATCGACATTCTCGTCGTGCAGAGCGGCTTCAACGCCGGGTATCTCGGCATGCAGCAGGCGCATGAGCTGCTGGAAGGCGGCCATGCCGACCGCACCGTCACGCTGGATACGAAGGTCGTGAATCCGGACAGCATGTTCTGGATGGACAATCAGAAGCTTCTGTTCCCTTTCGTAAAGTGAAAGGAGGATCCGAGCCGAATCACATGAAGATTTTGATAAAACAGATGAAAATCTTCTATTCGAATCTTCTGCAAACCCTTTCATAATAAAGAGGAGAACAGAACCGGGAGGTCAAAGGATATGAAAAAAAGAGCGACATTGGCCATAGTGATGGCGGCGGTCATGGTTACGGCTGCGGGCTGCGGCTCGAACAACAACAGCGGCAGCGACGCCGGAAGCGGCAACGGCGGCGGCGACAAGCCGAAAATCGGCGTGGCGATCTATAAGTTCGACGATACCTTCATGACAGGCGTCCGGAATGCGATGACGAACGCGGCCAAGGACAAGGCGGAGCTGGATATCGTCGACAGCCAGAATGCCCAGGCGACGCAGAACGATAAAGTGGATCTGTTCATTTCCAAGAAATACAAGGCTCTGGCGATCAATCCGGTTGACCGCACGGCAGCCGGCGTCATCATCGACAAAGCCAAGCCGGCCAACATCCCGGTCGTCTTCCTGAACCGGGAGCCGGTCGCCGAAGACATGAACAAATGGGATAAAGTCTACTACGTCGGCGCCAAAGCCGAGGAATCGGGCACGCTGGAAGGCCAGCTCATCGTCGACTACTGGAAAGCCCATCCGGAAGCGGACAAGAACAAGGACGGCATTCTGCAGTATGTCATGCTGCAGGGCGAGCCGGGGCATCAGGATGCCGAGCTGCGCACGAAGTACTCCATCCAGGCGATCGAGGACGCAGGCATCAAGGTCGAGAAGCTGGAGCAGGATACGGCGATGTGGGACCGCACCAAAGGCCAGGATAAGATGCAGACTTGGCTCGCAGCCCGCGGCGACAAAATCGAAGCGGTTCTCGCGAACAATGACGACATGGCCTTGGGCGCGATCGAAGCCCTCAAGGCAGGCGGCTACTTCACAGGCAGCAAGTTCATGCCGGTCGTAGGCGTGGATGCGACGGCCCCGGCCATTCAGGCGCTGCAGGACGGCACTTTGCTCGGCACGGTGCTCAACGACGCCAAAAACCAGGGCGCGGCTACGGTTGCGCTGGCGACGGCATTGGCCAAAGGCGAGACGCCTACGAAGGACAATACGGGCTACGACATTACGGACGGCAAATACGTCTGGATCGCCTACAAAAAGATCACCAAGGACAATGTAGCCGACGCTCAGTAATTCTGAGTCTCCATGCAGGAAATAGAAACGCGAAGGGCTCGCGGCTTGAACAAGCGGGCCCTTTTGCTCTCTTGACGGGAGCCTGTCCCCGAGCGGCGATTCGGTCAGGCGATGAAATCGTCCTTTGCCGTCTTGCAGACGGCGGAGCCGTTGGACGCGTTCGCAGCCATGGCAGGCTGGAAATGGCCGGGCTGTGGCCCGCGCCAGAACCTAGAACGTAATCAAGGAGGTGCAGCGATGATCAGCTCACCCTATTTGCTCGAAATGAGAGGCATATCCAAAGCCTTCCCCGGCGTGCAGGCGCTCGACAAGGTCAATCTCAAGGTTCGGCCCGGCACAGTGCATGCGCTGATGGGAGAGAACGGAGCCGGCAAATCCACCCTGATGAAATGTCTGTTCGGCATCTACAAGCCGGATGAAGGAGAAATTCTCCTCGGCGGCGAGAGGGTGGATATTCCCAACTCCAAAGCTGCTCTCTCGCACGGAGTGTCCATGATCCACCAGGAGCTCCATCCCGTTCCGCATCGCAACGTCATGGAAAATATTTGGCTGGGCCGTTTTCCGATGCACTGGCTCATGTTCGTGGACCACAGGCGCATGCTGAGCGACACGAAAGAGCTGCTGCAGGATTTGAACCTGGACATCGACCCCCATGAGTTGACCGGGTCGCTGTCCGTATCCAAAATCCAGTCGCTGGAAATCGCGAAAGCCGTCTCCTTCCATTCCAAGGTCATCGTCATGGACGAGCCGACCTCTTCCTTGACGGGCAACGAAGTCGAGCAGCTGTTCGAAATCATCCACAAGCTGAGGAGCCGCGGCGTTTCCATCATTTATATCTCGCATAAAATGGAGGAAATTTTGCGGATCTCGGATGAAGTCACCATTATGAGGGACGGCAAATACGTCGGCACCTGGGATGCCGAGGAACTGACGACGGATCTGATCATCAGCCGCATGGTGGGCCGCGATTTGAGCGAGCGGTTCCCGGAGCGGTCGAATACGCCATCGTCGGTCATTTTGAAGGCCGAGGGGCTGACCTCCTCCAATCCGATGTCTTTCAAGGATGTAAGCTTTGAGCTGCGCCGAGGGGAAATCCTCGGAGTCGGAGGCCTGGTCGGCGCCCAGCGCACGGAGCTGATCGAAGCGTTGTTCGGCCTGCGGCATCTCAAGACGGGCACGATCTCCATCGACGGCAAGAAAGTAGCCATCAAATCGCCGGCTGACGCCAAAAAGCATAAAATCGCGCTCCTCACCGAAGAGCGCCGCACGACCGGCATTTTCCCGGTGCTATCCGTCTATGAGAACACGATTGTCGCCAACATGGGGCGCTACCGCAACGCCTTCGGCCTCATCGACGAGAAGAAGGGACGCAGGGAGGCGGCTGAGAATGTCGCCCGATTCCGTACGAAAACACCGAACGTGGACACGCAGATCCGCAACCTGTCCGGCGGCAACCAGCAGAAGGTGCTGCTCGCCAGATGGCTGCTTACCGATCCGGATATCCTGCTGCTCGATGAGCCTACCCGCGGCATCGACGTCGGGGCCAAATTCGAAATCTACACGATCATCGCCGAGCTCGCGAAGCAGGGCCGCTGCATTATCATGATCTCCTCGGAGATGCCGGAGCTGCTCGGCATGTCGGACCGGATCATGGTCATGAGCGAGGGCCGGATGACCGGCATTCTCGACGGCCGCAAGGCAACGGAGCAGGAAATCATGCGCCTCGCCGCGCAGCAGCGGATGGCTTAGCAGAAAGGAATGAACGACTATGAGCACGCAAATGAATACTCCAGCCAAGAAACCGGCCGGCCGGGCCGTCCTTGACTACCTGAAATATCTCGTCACGCAGAGAGCGATCTTCCTCGTCCTGATCCTGCTGGTCGTGGCGATCGCGATCATGGACCCGAACTTCCTCGCCTACTCGACTCTGCGGGATATTCTGCAGCAGAATTCCACCCGGGCGATCATCGCTCTTGGAGCAGGCTTCATCCTCATTACAGGCGGCACCGACTTGTCGGCGGGACGGGTCGTCGGCCTCACGGCTGTCGTCTCGGCATCCATGCTGCAGATGGACAAATACGCGAGCAAGTTCTATCCCGACCTGCATGAAATTTGGATCGGCTGGCCGATTCTCATCGGCATCCTGGCCGGCGTGCTCGTCGGCTGCGTCAACGGCTTCATCATCGCCAAGCTGAAGGTGCCTCCGTTCATCGCTACCCTCGGCACCATGGTGGCGGTGTATGGACTCAACTCGCTGTATTTCGACAGCGATCCCAACAACTCGCAGCCTATCGCCGGCTTGCGGGATGACTTCAAGAAGCTAGGCTCGGGTTATATCGACTTCGGAGGCGGCTACACGCTGCCGTATATTGTCCTGATCGCCATCGGAATCGGCATCGTCTGCTGGATTCTGTTCAACAAAACACGGCTGGGCAAAAACATGTACGCCATCGGCGGCAACGTCCAAGCCGCACATGTATCGGGCATCAACGTTGCCCGCAATCTGATTTTCATTTATGCGATCGCCGGAGCCTTGTATGGCGTAGGCGGCGTCCTTGAGGCTGCCCGCACCGGCGGAGCGACGAACAACACCGGCAACATGTACGAGCTGGACGCCATCGCGGCCTGCGTCGTCGGCGGCGTTTCGACGGCCGGCGGCATCGGCACCGTGCCGGGCATCATGGCCGGCGTCCTCATCTTCGGCGTCATCAACTACGGCCTCACGTTCATCGGCGTCAGCCCCTATTGGCAGCTGATCATCAAAGGGCTGATCATCGTCGCGGCGGTCGCTTTCGACATCCGCAAGTATGTAGCGAAACGCTAATCGGAATTCCGGCGTAGAGAAACGGGAGACGGCAGCCAAGCGGCTGCCGTTTTCGATTATGGAGATCAATAGAGGTCAGCCTCTCCAAAGAATCAGGCTTCGACGAAAATGGCGATGGCCACTTACAAGACTTGGGATGGTATAATAAGGCAAAAGCATGCTGGAATTCTGGAGACAAGGAAGAAAAAATGAACTTTTTCGGCGGCGGCGAAAAAACACGAGGGATTGAATCGGAAGGCAAAGAATCCTTTAAGGGACAACGATCTTCACAAACGGCTGAGAAGCTCGATAAAGAAGAAAGAATGCTTCTTCATGCAGGCAGGAGGTGCGATCGATGATGAGAGACAAAATTCCTCGTTAATCTCGAGGCCCGCCTTCCTATTTGGTTCTCTTATTAGCCGGAGGATCAAAAAAAGGAGGAGAAGCATGACAACGGACTTGGAAAACCAGTGGAAAGAGCTGCGTTTTGGAGTTGAAATCGAATTTATCGGAGGCAGGCCGCAGGAGCTGGAGCTGCTGCCGGGCTGGATCATGTCGCTGGACGAGAAGCAGATCGACGAGACCGGCATGAGGTCGGGCAGCGAGCTGAAGCCGCCGCCGCTGCGCTGGGAGGACCGCGGCCAGCTCCGCATCATGCTGGATCGGCTGGCCGCTCAAGGCGCCGCCGCGAACTGGAGCTGCGGACTCCATGTGCATGTGGAGCTGGCTGCATACGGCGAGAGCATCCTGCTGCCTCTTCTTGAAGCGGCGCTGCGATGCCAGGATGCGCTTGCCAGGCTGCTTGAGTCGAGTCCGCATCGAAGGCTGTACTGCCCGCCTGTCGCGAAGGCCATGGCCGAAGCATTCCGATCCAGCCATGATCCGCTAGCCGTCAGGCATTTCGGCAGGCCGCAATCGCATCGCTGCGGCATTAATATCCGGCCCTGGTTCGACATCGGAACGGTCGAGATCCGTTATGCCAACGGCTCTCTTGATTATGGGGAGATCATGCGCACGGTGGAGCTCTGCCTGCGTTTCGTCGCAGCCGTAGGAGCCGGAGCCGCTCTGCCGGATAATCCCGAGGAGCTGGCAGCCGCGCTGAACGCGCCGTTTGGCGGATATCCTCCTCCTATCGAGCCGCCGCGATGGTTCAAGGAGAGAATGTGGCTGGAGGAAGCCATGATTCCCGTATTCACGCCTTTGATCGCCATGCTGGCGCCAGAGGCGGAGCTGCACCACATCCTTCCCGTACCGGACGGACTTAGAACGGTCATTGAATTTCCGGGAGGAGAGCAATGGGAATATGATTGGCGCCCCACGGCTTCGGGATGGGAAAGATTCCATCCAAATGAAAGAATCCAAATCCGATAGATTTCAATAAAATCGATTCAATTCGAGAATGCAGACGCCTAGCAGCATGGGAGGGACGGAAAATCAAGGCTCGTCATCTGGGGTATCTATTCATCATCCTGCTGTTGATGGCGGCTTTTACCGTACCGTCGGATGATGACTATCATCGTTACTTGAGCCAGGAGCATGGAGTCAAATGCCTGGTGTATGATCCGGAGTGCCTGCCGGGCTCCAAAAAATCCAGTACGGAGCAGATCGGCAACTACATTGCGTACATGCAAGCGCGGACGCAGCTCGAAGACGGCGGCGAGATCAGCGTTGTAGGCATTTTCGGCCATTTTTTCGTTCTCGAGAATAACTTGAATTAGATCGATGGATCATCCGCTTCCGGGCTATGCGGATGCGGCTTCAATTCAAGGACGAAAAAGGAGCGATTGAATATGGACATCGGCAAGAGGAAGGAAGAGCTGGCATCGACATGGAAAGAGCTGCGCGGCCAGCGCAGCCGGCTTCCGCTAGCTCCGGACGGAGCCGGAGGCAGCGGCGAGCTGGAACGCCTGCTTGATCGCGCCGAGGCGGAGCTGCTCGAACCGGAGGCCGCCGAAACCGGCGGAGAGGAACGGCTGCGCCTGCTGGCGCTTGTGTCCGGCCTGCATCTGTGGAACGGCAGCCTGGATCGTTCCCATGAGCTGGCGCAGAATCTGGATACGACCGAAGGAAGCTATCTGCACGGGATGATGCATCGGATGGAAGGGGATTACGGCAACGCGAACTATTGGTTTCGTGTGGCCGGAGGCCATCCCGACGCGCAGCGGCTGCAGGCGGAGGCAATCAAGCTGGCTGACGGAGGCGGCATCGCGGATGAAGCGCTTGTCCGCAAGCTGAAGAGGGGCGCGGAATGGAATGCAGCCCTGTTGACGGATTTATCGGCGGCTTCGTCGCTGACCGGCCACGCCAGTCCCGAGACGCAGCTGCTGGAGCAGCTTCAGGCGCTGGAGCTGTCGGCCTTGCTGGACCGTCTGGCCGGGATTGGGAGCAGGTTGGCATAAGCTTGCAGGGGAGGAAAAGAGATGTATTCGACCGGGCAAATAATCTCTACGGTGGTCATGCTGATTGTGTTGTATTGGCCGGTATATAAGCTGACCCGAAGAGTGAGGGAGCTGGAGGACAAGGTCAGCGAGCTGGAACAGCGCTGAGCACGATTCTTAATCCCTGCCTCCCTGGATTCTCGTATGTAGGCTAATCCGAAGCGACGATCCGCACGGATACGCCGCTGCATTTAGTTCAGCAGGGCAGGCATTAAAGGGCATCTGGCCTGCCCCATGAATTCTACAGTCCTCGAAGCTCACCATCCCCGCGCAGAGCGGCGGCATGGTGGGCTTTGTTGGCATGGAAGTAGGCCCGGCCCTGGAGCGCCCTGCCGTCGGTTGTCCGTGCGATCAGGCTGATCTGGATATCGGCGGCTGTATAGAAATAATCGAGCAGCTCCTCGTCCCGGATTCCATTCACATCGACATACCAAAGGCGGGATCCAGCCTCCGTCACGACGACCAGATCGGCCGATTCCATGTTCAGGCGGCGTCTCCATTCCCCATGTTCAATCTCAAGCGTCAGCAGCCGGTAGGTTTCCATTGCGCATTCTCTCCTAGAAATGGATTCAGGTTCAGGTTTGTTTTTTCAGGATGGACCCGCGATTAGATCTGTTTCCGATTGTAAGGACGGACAGTCCGCATTGCAACCTTTTGGCTGCCCGGGGCGTCTGGACGAAAACAGCGGATATGGATGGAGAATCCAATTGTTTGCTGAGCTTTGGGGGGATTCACGATGCGGCTGAAGAGAGAAAAACGCGCGAAAGGCAGCATGGCGGCAGGGCTTGCCGTCCTGATCCTGCTGGCCGGATGCTCTTCGGAGGCCGGCGGGGAACGGGACGGGATATCCGCAGATACCGGCTCCCATAGCCGTGCGCCTGCGGCAGTAAGCGGCGATGCAGCCTCTCAGGCAATGGCTTCTTCAGCCGGAGAGGGAGCCATGGACAACGGACCTTCGAAGAAATCCAAAGGTTCCAAGGACATAAGCATCGCCCAGTCGGAGATGGGCGAAAGCCTTCCGGCAGAAAACAAAAAAAAGCAATCCCGAGCCTCAGCCGGGCATGCTGACGGCCGGCGAATGGAATGATCATGCGGCTTGGAGCAAGTGGAAGGACCTGAGCAGCGGCGGAGAAGGGAGCGGATACATCCGGCTCTGGGGATTCGATACCCGCTATCGGATGGTCGTCAGCGTCACACGGGACGGCTCGCCGGCCGTCGACGTTCCGGTCAGGCTCCAATGCGGACAGGATGACGGCTGGTCGGCCCGGACGGACAATACGGGCAAAGCGTATCTGTTCGCCGCACTGGCGTCTTCCCGGGATTTGATCGGGCGGGAGGGCTTCGGGGATGAACCGGCCGCTCCGCAAGGCACAGGCGAATTGGAAGACAATGGCCAGTCCAATGGCGGCTTCTCGCCGGAAGCTTCCTCCTGCCGGATCGAGGCTGCTCCGGAGGGCGGCAGTCCGGCGTCCCGGACGCTGGAGCAATCGGACTGGAAAGCCGGGACGGCGGCGATCAGCCTGGACGGAAGCGGCATGCAGCCGTCCGAGGTGCTCGATCTCATGCTCATGGTCGATGCGACCGGCTCAATGGCCGACGAGCTGAAGTATTTGTCGGAAGAGCTGAGCAACGTCGTCCGTCAGGTGAAAAAGAAAAACGGGCAAACCCTCGAAATCAGGGTAAGCCCGAATTTTTACCGGGACCGGCATGATGAATACGTCGTGAGGCCGTTCCCGTTCACGACCGATGTCGTCGAGGCTCAGGGACGCATCGCGGCCCAGGAAGCGGACGGCGGCCAGGACTACCCGGAGGCAGTGGACGAGGCGTTGGAGAACGCCGTCTCCGGCCACGATTGGAGCAAGAGCGCGAGGGCGCGCCTGCTTCTGCTCGTGCTCGACGCTCCGCCGCATCGGGAACAAGCGGCGGCGGAGCGGATCCGCCTGATGGCGGCCGAGGCGGCGAAGCAAGGCATCCGCATCATTCCGGTCGCCGCCAGCGGGGCGGATCTGGAGACGGAGATGCTCATGCGCACGCTTGCCGTCGCGACCGGAGGAACCTATGTGTTTCTGACGGACGACAGCGGCATCGGCGACAGCCACAAGAAGCCGGAGGGCGCCACCCCGCAGATCATGCCGCTCAACGATCTGCTTGCGGATCTGATCGGCCGTTACGTCAGCGCCTCGATCGGATGAAATACGCATCCTCCAGAGTCGGCTCCATGGCCTCGAACTCCGGTCCGGGGGATTCCGCGGATATGATGCGGACCCGGCGGCAATTTCCTTCGGGTCGTACCTGAAGCATCGATTCCGCAGGCAGCAAGGCATAGCGGGAGGCATCGACCGTGCCTTGCCAGACCGAGAGGGGAAGCCCTCCGGTCCATTCGCGGGCGGAGCCGAGAAATCCCGGCCTGCCTTCATGAAGCCACAGCACGCGGGTAGCCCAGGCTTCCCATTCGTTCAGCTCATGCGAGGACACGACGACCGTTCTCTTGCGGGCATACAAGGCAAGAAAACGAATGAAGCGCAGCCTCTCCAGCGAGTCCAGCGCGTTGAGCGGCTCGTCCAGAAACAGATAATCCGGCGAGCCGATGACGGACTGGGCGAGCGCGATCCGCTGGCGGATGCCTTGCGGCAGCGTCTTGATGGCGCGGCGCCGGTAAGGCTCCAGCTGGAACTGGGCAATCACTTTGTCCGTCTCCGTCATTCCGGCTTCTCCCTTGAGCTCGGATAAATACTTGAGCAGACGCTCGGTTTTCATATCCTCGTACAGCTCCAGGCCGGTAGGCACATAACCGATCGAAGCCCGGATGGAGGCAAGATCCCTGTCGGGAGTCAGCGTCCCGTAGCGGATGGAGCCCCGGTCGGGGAATTCGGCCGTCGCCAGCAGCTGGAGCAGGGAGGACTTGCCCGAACCGTTGGATCCCGACAGCACGGTAATGCCCTCTTTCAGCACGAGACGCGGAACTTGAAGGACGAAGCTCCTCCTCTGCCAGCGAATGCCGCTCAGTTCGATCATGGCGAAGTCACGGCCTCCCTATACGACCCTTTTGATGACGAGGCTGCGTCTGTAGGACAGCAGCGTCATGAGCGCTCCCGCTCCAAGGCAGCTCCAGTAGATGGCGTTGCGGATCGCATCCGGAGCCGCTTGCCCGGAGACGGGGGAGCGCAGCGCATACTCCATCACATTCCAAGCCATCCAGAACACCGATCCCATGACAAACGCCATCTTGACGCCTGCGCGCAGCATAACGTAGGAGGCTCCTCCCGCGATAAGCAGAATCAGCGACATCCATTGCAGCATGAACGGAAGAACGGGAAAGCTGTCCATTCTGGTAGCCATGTACAGCGAGGCCGCGATTCCGAAGAGGACGTTCAATCCGCCGACGATCATGACTCTGGCCATGAGCAGCAGAGCCGGCGGGTAGGGAGTGATGCTCTCGACCGTTCGCATTTCCTTGTTCCAGCTGCGGAAGCTGTACAGCAGTCCGGAGAGGAACATCATCGGCAGGAACAGCGACAGCTTGCTGCTGATGTCCGTCAGGCCGGACCAGCCTTCTTCTTCCATGCCTGCCGGGAGCACATAGAGCAGCATCAGGAATACGCCGAGGCTTGCCAGCCAGTATGCTCTCGAGTAGGCGCTCAGCTGCGTGCGAAGCAGCTTGGCCAGAGACGGGCGCTTATGCGCCGAGGAGGCTTCCGCCCGCCAATCGGCCGCCGAGCCTCCGCCGAGCGCCGGCTTCAGCCCGTCGAAGGCCGGCTGCAGCGCCGCGAGCAGGCGGGTCGTATCCTGGGCCGTCACGGGACGGACCGTCAGGGAAGACAGAGGCTCCCGCAGTTCCTTCTCCAGCTCCATCCATTCCTTGTCATTCGGCAATTCCATCTTGCTTCCCTCCCTCTGCGCGCACCCGCGCGTTCTTGTCGCCCGCCAGCCTTGTCTTCAGCCTGCGAAGCGCTTTGTACAAATGGGTTTTGACCGATCCGAGCGGCAACTGAAGCACGTCGGCAATATCCTGCAGCTTCAAATCCTGATAGAAGCGCAGCATGACGACCTCCCGCTGCACCTGCGGCAGCTCCTCGAGCGATTGGCTGATCTCGCGGCGCGTTTCCTGCCGTTCGGCAAGCTCCACGACCGAAGGACGCTCGTCCTTGCGTTCCGGAGGCTCTCCGAAACGGTTGCGGTCGGTCTGGTAAGCGGAGCTCTTCCAATAGTCGCGGCATTGGTTCATCGCCACCCGGTACAGCCAGGCTTGCACGTTCTCGGGATTTCTCCGGTCCTTGAGCTGCCGGATCAGCTTGAGAAACGTTTCCTGCACAACATCCTCCGCCCTCCCGGGATCCTTCAGCTGCCGCTGCAGGAACCCGGACAAAGGGGCGTGGTAGCGGTGCACCAAAGCTTCGAAACAGGCCTGGTCTCCTTCCATCATTCCCTGGACCAGCTCTTCGTCCGTCACGGTTCATTCCTCCTTGCCGGCTTGATCGTTTATGGTCGGCAGGCTGTCCTCCGGCATGAGCCGGTTCCATTCCTGCATGAATTCCCTCAATGTAATCCGGGGCGTGTACGAAGCCGCGGAACGTTCTCCCGCCGGCGTCCGAGCCGGCTCGGGCAAGGCGAGTCCGCGCTCCCGGAGACGGTACAGCGTCTCCCGGATCAGCGAGGCATGGCCTCGTTCGTATGCGGCGTCGATCAGCTTGCGGATGGCTTCCCAATAAGGAGTGCCGGCCGCTTCAAGGCGGTAGGCGGATGCCGACCCCCGTTCCCGGTTGTACAGATAAGCATAAGCGGTCCGGATCTCGAGCGCCATGGATTCCTTTTCCTGCGGGACGCTGCCGCACCTGTTGCGCACGGGCTCGGCTCCGCGGCCCGTATCGCCGAAGAGAAGCAGAGAGCTCATCGCGTCCTCCGCGTAGCTGTCAAGATTGCGGTGTTCCGTCTCGGGGATGAAGAAGGTGTCGTTCTCCGCATACCACGAGCGGGTCTTGATGGCGGATTCGGCAGGGGAGCCGATCAGATCCATCGGGAAGAAAAAGACCTGGCGCAGCGGAGCCAAGCTGCCTGCTGCCTCGAGCAGGCCTTCCCGCCTCTGGCGGAACCGGTCGAGGAACTTCTCCGCTTCCCGGATATTGCCGGGAGTCGTGATGATGGACAGCGCGGATTCCGGATCCTGCACGACCGAGAAGCGGCCTCCGATGACGGTAATGCCGTCCCGGGCGCTTCCTTGGAATTGAAGCTTGCTGCCGCTGCCGCCGGCTGGCGGAATCGTCGCGAACAGGGAGCTGCGGAAGCCTTCCATCGTCAGGTCGTAGGCAATCGGCTTGACGAGGGACGAGCCCGGCCGATCCATCAGGGAGCCGTCGGCATCCTTTGCAAGCAGGCTGTCGCCGCCGGGAAGCGGATACCATCCGATGCTTGCCGGCAGGTAGAGCCCGTCTCCCCGGGAGAAGGCGAGGAAGCTTTCGCTGCCGCTGCTGCCGATCAGCCATTCGTTCCAATCCCCTTCGTAGCCGACTTCCACGCTTTGGACGGGCAGAGCCGGATCAAGCAGGCTTTCGCGGATTCGGAGCTGATCCCCGGTGCGTTCCCAGGAGACGGGGTTGCCGTTGATCCGGACCGACCGCACAGACATCGAAGGATACAGCAGCAGCGTCATCTCGCCCGGGTGCTTGTATTGAAGCTTGCTTCGGCCGTCCGCCGCCTCGAGCCGGCCCCGGGGGGTCGGAACGGACAGCTCCGCATCGGCTTCCACACTTCCTCCCGCCCGGCGAGCGATATGAAGCTTCATGCTGTCCAACTGGAACCGGTAGGCGTTCTGATCCTTCACCTGGCCGAGAGCGGGAGCTGCTGCTGCCAGCGATTCCATATGCTCCGTCCGATCGGATACAAGCGAGGCATAGGGAATGAAGGCGGCTCCGGCCGCAAGCAGCATGGCGATGGAGACGAGCCATGGCTTTCTTGGGCGAAGGGGCGGCTTGGCCCTGCCGAGCAAGGCGCTTGCCGCCGTCAGCAGGACCAGCGCGGAGAACGCCATGAACGGGGCCAGGCGGCGAAGCTCGGGTCCTGCCAGCACGGACGACCAGACCTCATGCCCGGCCAGATCGGAATCCAGCAGCGGCTGGAGGTAGAACGCCTTCAGCCAAACCCATTGATAAACCTTCACGACATAGGCTTGAAGGAACAGCGAGCCGAACACCCATGCGCAGAACGCGGCGGGAAGCGAGAAACGCAGCGGCAGCAGGGAACCGAGAAACAGCCCGAGGGCAAGCGAAATTCCGTAGGACTGCACATACAGGAGGGCGAACCTTCCAATCTCCGACGCCATGGAGGCCAGCGGCAAGGCGTGGCGGAGTGCGGAGACCGCATAAGCGGCGTTGATGGCGGCGATATAGAGAGACATGTAGAGGAAGCCGCCGATCCATTTGGCGCACATCCAGCCCCATGCGCTCAGCGGAAGCCGGAACAGCCACTCGCCGGAAGGATGCAGCAGGTCTCTGCGAACGAGCAGGACGCCGAGCAGCAGCGGAATCGCGGTGGTCAGCGTCAGCAGCATCGCATGCGTGGAGGAGGCGTACAGATTGACGTCCTGCGACGACAACGGATTGGGCGAATACGTATGCAGGAGCATCCATATGCCGGCTCCGAACGGAAGCAGCAGCGTCCAGCGCAGCAGCAGCAGAGACTTCAGTTCCAATGCGGCTTGCCTGAAAATTACAGCCATGAGGCGTCCGCGTCCTCCTTGCTGCGGCTGACAAGCGCAAGATAGCCTTCCTCCAGCGTCGGCGCCACCCGCTCCGCGAACGGAGACGGAGGGCGGTCGCACAACGCCCGGCAGCGGATGCCTTCCTCGGTGCGTCTCGCGGACAACAGGCCTTCAAGCGGCATCCGGCGCCATTCCGTTTCGGATGCTTCCCAGGACCAGGTCCGGTCCTCCGCGAACCCGGCCAGCCCTTCCGTGCTGCCATGATGCAGGAGCCTGCCCTCGCCGAGCACGATGACCTCGCGGCAGCTTGCCCCGATGTCGCCGAGCACATGCGTGGAGAGCAGCACGACCCGGGTCGCGGCCGCCTCGGCCAGCACCCGTCTCAGACGGATCCGCTCCTCGGGATCGAGCCCTGCCGTCGGTTCGTCGACGATCAGCAGATCCTTGGAGCCGAGCAGCGCCTGGGCGACGCCCAAGCGCTTGATCATTCCGTACGAATAGGAGCGCGCCGGCTCGTCGGCTTCCTGGCGGAGATTGACCTGCTCCAGCACCTCTTCCACCCGCCGCATCCGCTCGGCGCGGCTGCCTCCCTGAAGAGAGGCGGCATGGGCCAGCCACTTGCGGGCGGAAAACTGAGGAAGCATCCGCACCGTCTGCGGCAAATAGCCGATCCTGCTTCCGTTGACCTTGAAATCCCGGACGGAGCTTCCTCCGAGCATCGCGTCGCCGGTCGTCGGCGGCAGCAGTCCAGCCAGCAGGCGCATGAGCGTCGACTTGCCGGCGCCATTCGGTCCGAGCAGGCCGTGCATGCCTTTGCCGAGCTCAAGGGACAGGGGCCGAAGAGCCCACCGGTCTTTATATTGTTTTCCAAGCGTATGGACGGAAAGCATAGTGTTGGTCCTCCTGCGCAAATGACGACTGTCCGTGTCAAAAAGTTTCTTTGTCCTCCATTATAACATTCCGCCGCCTGCCAGTGGGGAGGGAGCGGCCAGCCGGCTGCCAGGCGACGATGCCGGCCGTTCCGGGATGAAGGATTCGGCCGAGGCAAGGACTAATATAAGAATAGAAGAAAGAGATCGACGTTGCGGACCGGCTTGGAAAGCAGGCTTTTGGGGAGCTGAAGGATAGCGGGAAGCTGCAGGGAGGATAGTTGAAAATGGATGAAAAACAGGAGAAGAAAGCAATAGGCAGGCGAAGTCCGGCTCCTTGCGCCTATAAGGTCGAGCCGGCGGGCGACCGCGCGATGATGATCAGCCTGCATCAGGCAGATCCGGATGGAGCGCCGCTGCAGGATCGACTGGCCTCCGCCGCCCGCTGGCTGGAGGAGGCGCGATGGAGCTGGCTGCTCGACGCCGTTCCCGCCTACGAAACTCTGCTTGCCGTGTACGATCCCGTTCGGCTCATGAAAAGCATGAAGCCCGGCCCGGACTATCCGGGCACGGGCTTGCTTCTTCCTTATGAGCTTGCCGGCGAGATGATGAGGGAACGATTGGCGGCGCAGCCCTCAAGGGGAAGTCGGGAGGAAGCCGCCATCGTCCGGATTCCGGTCCGCTACGGCGGCGCAGACGGTCCCGATCTGGAGGAAGCGGCATTCCGCAGCGGCCTCGGGGCGGAGGAATTCGTCCGTCTTCATTCCGCTCCCCTCTACCGGGTCGTCATGATCGGTTTCCTGCCGGGCTTCGCTTATTTGGACGGGCTGCCGCCGGAGCTGGCCCAGCCGCGCAGAAGCTCGCCCCGTCCGCTGGTGCCGGCAGGATCGGTCGGCATCGGCGGCGGGCAGACGGGCGTGTATCCGTCGGCATCTCCCGGCGGCTGGCAGCTGATCGGACGCACAGAAGCCAGGCTTGCGGATTTTGGAAGGGAAAGGCCTTCGCTTTTGCAAGCGGGCGACCGTGTCCGGTTCGTACCGGAATAAGCCGCAGGCGCAAGACCGGTCCGTCGCTTCATTGGATGGTATGACGTCGAACAGCTCGCAGGAGCGGCCGGCAGCCCGGCTCCAGCGGATTCCGGCGGTACCGAACGCGTCCCTGCTGCGCCATATTGGAAGAGCCGTTATTCCTCGTATCTGGACAGGGCAATGACCGCATTATGTCCGCCGAAGCCGAAGGAATTGGACAGGCCGGCATGGAGCTCCGCCTTGCGCGCGTGAAGAGGCACATAGTCGAGATCGCATTGGGGATCGGGGTGGGTCCGGTTCGCAGTGGGCGTGACGAGGCCTTCGCGCAGCATCTGGACCAGGGCGATGGCCTCCACGCCGCCTGCCGCTCCGAGCATATGCCCGGTCATGGATTTGTTGGCCGTGACGGGAATCCGGTAGGCATCGTCTCCGAAGACGCTCTTGATCGCTGCGGTCTCGGACAGATCGCCGACGCCGGTGCCGGTGGCATGGGCGCTGATGACGCCGATATCGTCAGGCGCCAGGCCGGCTTCGGCCATCGCCAGCCTCATCGCGGCGGCGGCCCCGCGGCCGGCGGGCTCCGTAGCTACGATATGATAGGCATCGGAGGTGGCGCCGTATCCGATCACCTCGGCCAGCGGCTCCGCTCCGCGCGCCAAGGCATGCTCCAGCGGCTCCATGACGACGATGCCGGCTCCTTCGGCCATGACGAAGCCGGTGCGGAGCGCGTCGAAGGGACGGCTGGCCGCGGCGGGATCGCCTTCAGGAGAGGCGAGGGCAGTCGCGTTGCCGAAGCTGGCGAGCGCCACAGGCGTCAGCGCCGCTTCGGCGCCGCCGGCCAGCACGATGTCCGCTCCGCCGAAGCGGATCAGACGGAAGGCTTCGCCGATTGCCGTATTGCCGATCGAGCAGGCGGTTACGGGAGCGAGCGACGGGCCGAGCGTCCCGTAGCGGATGCTGATCATGGCCGCCGCCATATTTGCAATCATCATCGGAACGAGCGTCGGGCTGACGCGGCCGGGACCTCTCTCCTCCAGGATGCGGGCCTGCTCGATCAGCGTGCCGATGCCGCCGATGCCCGAGCCGACATATACCCCTGCCCGCTCCGAAGACAGCTGCTCCGCCGATAGGCCTGCCTGGCGGACCGCTTCTTCGGCCGCGGCCAAGGCGAACTGGACGAACCGGTCCATTTTCCGGGCTTCCTTGCGGCCGAAACGGGCTTCTCCGTCCCACTCCGGGATGATACCGGCAATGGCATCGCGGCCGGTCTCCGACGGGAAAGCATCGATTCGCCGAATGCCGGAGCGGCCGGCGGACAAGCCTTCCCAGAGCGCCGGCACGCTGCAGCCGAGCGGGCTTACCGCTCCCATGCCGGTAATGACGACGCGGCGGCCGCCGGATGCCGTACCGCGCTGATGCTCCGCAGGCCGGGATGGCGATTCCGCGGCCCTGTATTCACGGTTTTCGGATGTAGCTGGCTTCATGTGAAATTCCTCCTCGGCTTTGCTTTACATGCAGTTTGGCATAGCTGTTATCCTAGTACAAGTTGTCGTTTATACTAGAATAAACACTACCCGGATAAGGCATATGGAGGGCGAAAGGAGACATCAATGAACCGGAAAGCAAGGCTGGAGGCTTTATCGGCTTTTTTGAAATCGCGGCGGATGGCGCTCTCTCCCGAGGCGGCAGGACTGCCGGCAGGGGGCCGCAGGCGCACGCCTGGATTGAGAAGGGAAGAGGTGGCTCAGCTGGCTGACGTCAGCGCGACCTGGTACACCTGGCTAGAGCAAGGACGGGATATCCGCGTCTCGGCTTCGGTGCTGGATGCGGTCGCCAAGGCGCTGCGCCTGAATGCCGACGAGCGGCGGTATTTGGCTGCGCTGGCGCTGGAGGGGACAGCGGAGGGCGAGGAGCTCGCCCCCGAATCCCGTCCGCAGGAGCTGTCGCCCGCGCTGCGGCTGATCGCGGACCAGCTTGTCAGCTGTCCGGCTGTCTTTTCGGACCGGAGATGCCGAATCGTCGGCTGGAACGAAGCCGCCGCCAAAGTATTTCTCGACTTCGGGATTATTCCGCCCGACGCGAGGAACATGATCCAGCTGCTGTTCACCCGTCCGGAGCTGCAGCGGCTGGCCGTCAACTGGGATGAATTCGTGCGCGGCTACTTGGCTATCTTCCGTTCCTATTACGGGCAGTATGCGGATGACGACTGGTATGAGGGCTTCATTCGGGAAATGGAGGCCAAGCATCCCCGGTTCGGGGAGCTGTGGGAGGAGAGCCGGGTCAGCACCGCGCCGGAGGTCATCCTGGAATTCCGGCATGCCAAGGCGGGACGGATGCAGTTCCAGCTGACGAGCCTGCGCGTTCAAGGCGGGCAGGATCTTCGCTGCAGCATTTATACGCCGGCGCCGGATACGGGGACGGACCGCAAGATGGCTCGGCTGATGGAGACAGGCAGGAGCTTGGCGAGCGGGGGAAATGGACGGCAAGCGTCCGATGGAGAGCCATGAGCGCTGCCGTGGCGGCAGGTGCCGGAACGGCAGCCGGGATGGAGCTGCGGGCAGCCGCACAGGCGATCGGCCGCAGCCTTGGATAGCTTATCCGGAGAGGCTGAGCTACACTGGTAAGGTGGAATCTGTTGCCATCCGAGCAGGCAGGGCGCAGGCGAGCGGATGAGCTGTCGGCCGCTGCAGATGCCGACTGCTCCGCAGAGTCCGGAGCGGATGCTGGCAAAGTTGGACAGACGGCCGATGCTTTCGGGGCAGGCTGCTTGGGCCGTCGAATCGTTGCGGGGGGTGGGGGCTGTGCGAACGGAGCTTGAAATCGTCAAGGCGGGCATGCTGCTCGAAGTCCAGGATCGGGGAAGGCCGGGCTGGCGCTCGCAGGGAGTGCCGGCTGGAGGCGCGATGGATTGCTGGTCGCTGCAGGCCGCCAATCTGCTGGCCGGCAACAGAAGGGATGCCGCGGCGCTCGAGATGACGATGTCGGGACCCTCTCTACGGGCAGGCAAGGACGGCCTGCTCTGCGCCCTTGCCGGCGCGGACATGGAGGCAAGCGTGGACGGCGTTCCGCTGCCGCCGTGGCGGACCGTCTATGTGATGCCCGGCCGGCTTCTGGAGATCGGCAGGCGCCCCCGCGGCTGCCGCGSMKRTMAKCGACCCGWYGYCSCCCATTCGGGGGTGTCATGCGGCTCTTTGACAAACGGGATCTTCTTCTCCCGCAGCTCTTTGTATGCCGCGTCCACATCGTCCACCTTGATGGTGACGGCCATCCGGTCGCTCGCGCAAAATTCATGTCTGCGGTCCATCGCCGCCAGCCCTTCGCCGGTGAGCGGCGGTTCCAGCGCGAGCCGGATGTCCCCCGTGAGGAACTCGGCATAAGGGGTCTCTTCGGTGCCATGGAGCACATGCAGACCCAGAATGTCCCGGTAGAACAAAAAGCTGTCCCGGACACTGGGCACAAACAGGCGTATAGGGGAGATTTTCAATGACATTCCCTCCGCGTGCTATTATTCCTGCCTGCATCTCCCTCCGGCTTCAGCTGAGCAAGGCTCCCAGGGGCGGCAAGTATGATCAGAATACCACGACTTCGACGGGGCCGTTTCTTACGGATCGCTATGCCGTTCAGGCGAAAGGCAGTACTCAGCGTCAGAGGTGTTCCTATAGCGAAAAGCAGTACGCATCGGTTGGCCCCGCGCGGCGTCCGGTCAATCCCAATCGCTGGTCGCCTTCTTGGCGTTGCGTCGCTCCTGCTTGTTGCGCAGCCGGTTCTCGGCGGGCGTTATCGTCTTGCGCGCGGCGGACTGCTCCTTGCGGGCGACACGGGCGAGCTCGCGTCCGGTTTTCAAATAGTTTTCATACCGTCCGGCATCCAGCGTGCCGTCGGCAAGCGCCGACTTCACCGCGCAGCCCTGCTCGCGCTTGCTATGGGTGCAGTCGGTGTAGCGGCAGCGGGAGGCGAGCTCCTCGATATCGGAGAAGGCGCCAGCATGGCCGTCGGGGGAGCCTTCGCTGTCCCACAGCTGCAGCTCGCGCATGCCGGGGGTATCCATCAGCAGCGCGCCGCCGGGGAGCCGGAACAGCTCGCGGTGAGTCGTCGTATGCCGTCCCCTGTCGTCCCCGCCTCTAACGCCCTGCACGCGCTGCTCCTCGCTGCCGGCCAGGGCTTGCTGGAGAGGATCAACCGCTCCGGCAACAAGCC
>NZ_CBRA020000014.1:0-44459 GCF_000469945.2 Paenibacillus sp. P22
CGAGGTAGCCGCCGCTCGGCAGCCAGATCCGCGTCTGGAAGGCCGCGCTCAGCTGCTCGGCGATTCCATGCTGCTCGAAGAGGGTCTTGCCGCCCTGCCTGTCCGCCAGGTGAAGCCGCGCCTCGCTGCCCGGCGCCAGCTCCCGGACCAGTCCCAGCGCCTCCTCGTACCGGGACCGATCGTCGAAGTACACCTCGGTGCCCGGCGTGAAGACGTCGCGGAATGTCCGCCTCATCAAGGCCGCCTCGCGAAGGACCGGCTGGGGCGGCTTGAGCCCTTTGGCCTTCTTCACCACCGCTTCCCAGCTTTCCCTGAGCTGCATCAGGTCATGGCGCAGCGAATGCAGGCTCTCGCCGGCCGCCACGGTCCGCATGATGATGCCCTCGCTGCCTCTGCGCAGCTCCTCGCCGACGCCTCGGAGCCTGCTGCGCTCGCTCTCGGCTCCGATCTTCTTGGATACGCCGACATAATCCGCGCCCGGCATGTAGACAAGCCATCTTCCCGGCAAGGAAAACTGGGTCGTTACCCGCGCTCCTTTGCCGCCGATCGGCTCCTTGATGACCTGCACGAGCAGCTCCTGGCCGACACGGACCAGGTCCGCGATGGCCGGCTTGTCCTTGCCGTGATCGGCTGCAGGATGGAGCAGCTCGTCGATATACAGAAACGCGTTTTTGGCCAGGCCGATATCGACGAATGCCGCCTGCATGCCAGGCAGCACGTTGACGACGCGACCTTTGTACATATTGCCGACCAAACCGCCTTCCGATGCATCCTCCATGAAAAACTCCATGACGCGCCCGCCCTGAAGCACCGCCGTCTGCAGCAGCGCACCGTTCGCCTGAATCAGCATTGTCCTCATGATATGACGGTGACACCTGCCCCCCGCGGTCTTTGCAAGACCGTTCGATTTGCCTCTTATTCTACCTCAAAAGGTCGGAAACTGCACGGTCTCCCGTCAAATATCCTTCGATGATCCTCTGCTCCGGCAGCACCTTGACGATCCGGCCCCGCTCTTCCATCACGTAGACGAGATGATAATGGTCCCGCAGGAACAGCCTCGCCGTCGTCCAGACCGGATGCCGCTGCGTCACGACAATCGGCCTCGCCCGGACGCCTTCCCGAATCCGCCTTCTCGCCCCGCGATCCCTGTTCACGAGAAAACGCAGGAATAGGAACGGAATGTGCTTCCGGTAGGTCCAGTTGGTCGCCAGCAGAAACAGCCCTACCGCCAGCAGATTGGCCTGGATGCCGCTGCTGCGGTGAAGCTGCGGCAGCAGCGCGTAGCCGATCATGACGAGGCTGAACGCCATTCCGGTCCATGCGGTCAGCCTCAGCGTCGAATAAAAGGTAAAGCGAAGCCCGCAGGCGATCCGGAGCAGCCTGCCGCCGTCCAGCGGATAGATCGGCAGCAGATTGAAGGCGAGCAGGAGCAGGTTCGCGCGCAGCAGATAGTCCGCCCAGCCCGCGTCCATCCATCCAAGCGAGCCCAGCCCCCAGGCCGCTGCCGCCATCCATACATTCTGGAGCGGTCCTGCCAGCGCGATGACCGCCTCCTCGCGCGCCGGCGCTCCCGGCTTCTCCTCGAGCTCGGCTACGCCTCCGAACGGCAGCAGCTTGATCTCCCTGATCGTCCATCCGTACCCATAGGCTGCCGCCGCGTGTCCCAGCTCATGGACGAAAACGAGCGTGAAAAGGGTAAGGAGCTCGGCAAGATAGCCTGTCATCACCGACAGCAGCATCAGCACCGCGAACAAGGGATGAAGGCTCCACCTCACTCCCCGGATGTTAATCAAGCGGAACCACTTCCGCCGGGTCGACGTAGCGGTCGTTGTCCTTCACCGCAAAATAGAGCAGGGGCAAGCTTCCGTCCGCTGCCGCGGATCCCATCTTGCCGATCACCTGTCCGGCCGTCACCCAATCGTTCACCTGCACGCCTGCCTCGCCCAGCTGGCCGTAATAGGTCGTACGGCCGTCGGCATGCTGGATGACGATCGTCGGTCCCTTGGCGTCGTCGGCCGAGACGACCTGGACCCGTCCCTGCTCGGCCGCCCTTACCGCTCCTCCGGCCTGCCCCGCCATCTCCACGCCGCCCAGCGACTCGGCGAACGTCTTCACGACGGCGCCGCCTTCAAGCGGCGATACCGTTTCGGGCTTGACCGTCCCTCCTACGCTTGCCGTCTGCTCCCCGTCCCGGATGCCGAAGCCGGGAATGAAGGACGGCGCTCCTGCGAATACCTGGTTGTACCAGCCCGCTATCCGCGTGAAATCCATCTGCTCGGTCAGCGCTTCGGTCACCAGCGCCTGCCCTTGCCTCGCGGCTCCGCCGCTGAGCTGGAACAGCCCCCATACCGCCCCGAACAAGGCGACGGAGAGCAGCAGCTTCACCTGGAGCTCCTGGCGGAAGCCGCTGGTCCCGCCGCCTCCTTGGCGGCTTCCGCCGGAACCGGAGCGGCGCCCGGATGAAGGCGTCCTCCCTTCCTGCTTGCGGAAAGGAGCCGAAAGGCTGCCGCTCGCCTCCTCCAGCCGCTGCCACGGGTTGGCGCTGCGCTTCCATTCCAGCTCGGGATCCTTCTCGGAAGGGAGCGGCCAGGCTTCCTGCCACAGCTCGTCCGGCTCGGCGTCAAACGCTTCCGGCGGCGGAGCATACACGCGGGTGCCGTACGGTCCTGCGCCGCCTGCGCCTCCGTTGTTTTGGGCGGATGGGCCGGAGCCGAACGCCCCTTGCTTTCGAGGCGAGCCGGACGAGGCGCGCCCAGTCTCGGTATCCTTTTCATACCGAGAGGGAGCCGGACGCATCCCCGCGCCGGGACCGCTCTCCGTCAACTCCCGGATCCTTTCCTGGCGGCGCTCGCGGTTGCCCGTCCCGATCGCCTCCGCTTCCTCATGCCTGCGGCCGCCGTTCAAGCGGCGCCGGGTCGAATAATCGGCATCGAACCGTCCCTTGTTTCCCGCATCCATCCTTGTCCCGCTCCCTTCGGAATCTCCGCCGCCGGATAAGATGACGGAGGCTTGTTCCTTATCCTTATGAGCGGGCTTATCCAAGTATGCGGACGGTGCGGGACGGACTTGGCCACCCCCTGGCTGCAGCAGGATCAGGCACAAGGCGAGCGGGCAAAATAAAAAGAGCCTCCCGTCTGCGGAAGACTCTAGTGCTGGTTTGATTGTCCCGTACGGCTCAACTTGTGGCGGCTCCTTCGGAAAGGAGAGGTGCCCAAGAATGCTTTCCAATCGATCACGGCTTTGTACGCATTCGGCCGTTTTTTCCCGGCCAAACAAGCATGTCATCGAGAAAAAGAAAAAGAATGCCGGCCAGAAGCTCAGCAGCTCCTTCTCCGACATCCTCAAGGGAATCTCTATGCAAGATTTGCGAGTTTTTCTTTTTTCGGCTACTCGAGCTGATATTTCTCCTGATGCGCCCGAACGCTGAAAACAATGCCGATGCTGAGCATATTCAGCATCAGAGACGTGCCGCCGTAGCTGACGAACGGCAGCGTAATGCCGGTGATCGGCATGATGCCGATCATCATGCCTACGTTCTGGAACACCTGGAACACGTACATGCACACAATCCCGATGATGATGAACGAGCCCTTCAGGTCCAGGCACTGGAAGGCGATGATGATCATCCGGTAGATAAGCAGGAAGTACAGGAGCAGCAGCACGGCCGAGCCCTGGAAGCCGAACTCCTCGCCGATGACGACAAAGATGGAATCCGAATACGTATATGGAACTGCGCCGCGATTTTTGGAATCGCCCTGAAGGAAGCCGTCTCCCGTCAAGCCGCCGCTGCCGACGGCGATCTTGGCGTTGCGCGCCTGGTAAGCCTCGTCCTTGTCCGCATTGGTCGGATCGACGAAGGTGTTGATCCGCTCGTACCAGTGCTTGACGCCATGCTTCTCCGCGTAGTCCTTGATTTCGGCATTGAAGGAAGTGAACAGCGTCACGAACAGAAGAGCGCCGCCGATGACGGATACAAGCCCGATCAGGACATGCGAGTACTTTACGTTGCCGATCCACAGCATGCCGAGCAGGATGACCAGATAAATGACGGCATTGCCGAGATCGGGCTGGACGACGACAAGCATGAAGGGCAGCCCGACCAACACCGCGATCGGCAGGAGATCCTGCGTGAACAGCAGCTTGTCACCCTGCCTTCGTCCCAGCATGTAGGCCACGACGATGATCATGATGATCTTGAACGCCTCGGCCGGCTGGAAGCTGAATCCGCCCGGCAGCTTGAACCACCCGGTCGCGCCGTTCACCTTGGAGCCGAGGAAAAAGACGGCGACGAGCAGCGCGATGCCGACGGCGTAAAAATAATACCAGAACTTGAGAATAATGCGGTAGTCCACCAAGGTGACGAAAGTCACCAGAATGTACCCCGCGACATAAAACTGCAGCATCTTCTTATAGTAGCCGGCATACTTCGGATCCCCGTCGCCGACGCTGTAGAGCAGCACCGCGCTGACCACCATGAAGCACACTAGCAGCGTCAGGATGCCGACATCCATTTTTTTGAGTCTATTGAGCACTTACGTTCATCCCATTCCCAGAAACTTCACGAGCCTGCGCAGCCTACCCGGCCTCTCTTCCAGCTGCATCAGCGGAACCATGTCCCCCAGTATGCGCCTGGCGATGTTGCGGTAAGCGATCGCAGCCCGCGAGCTCGGATCCATGACGGTCGGTTCGCCGGAGTTGGCAGCCTTGATGACTCTCTCATCGTCCGGAACGATGCCGAGCAGGTCGACGGCCAGCACCTGGCAAATCTCGTCGATGTCCAGCATTTCCCCGCTCTTGACCATCGCGGGGCGGATGCGGTTGACGACCAGCTTGGCCGGAACCTTGGAGCCCTCCAGCAGGCCGATCACCCGGTCGGCGTCCCTCACGGCGGCATTCTCGGGGGTCGTGACGACGATCGCCCGGTCGGCGCCGGCTACCGCGTTGCGGAAGCCCTGCTCGATGCCGGCCGGACAGTCGATGATGACATAATCGTACTCCCGCTTCAGCTCCAGGACGATGTCCTTGACCTGCTCCGGCGTGACGTCGGACTTGTCCTTCGTCTGGGCGGCGGGCAGCATGTACAGCTCCTCGAACCGCTTGTCCTTGACGAGCGCCTGCTGCAGGCGGCAGCGCCCTTCCGCAACGTCCACGAGATCGTAGATGATCCGGTTCTCAAGCCCCATGACGACGTCCAGATTGCGCAGGCCGATATCGGTATCGACCATGGCCACTTTTTTGCCCAGCAGAGCAAGGGCGGTGCCCAGATTGGCCGATGTCGTCGTCTTGCCGACTCCGCCTTTGCCCGATGTGATGACGATTGCTTCTCCCATGCCTTTACACCCCTTTGAACAGCATCGTCTCCTTGCGCATCCGCGCGAGCTGGTTCATCTTGTCGATCTGCATCCGCCCGTCCTCCAGGTAGGCATACTCCATGGAGGCGTCTCCCGACATCCATTCCTCGGGAGGACGGCTGATGACATCCGCAATGCGCAGCTGCGTCGGCCGCAGCAGCGACGCGGCGATAATGGCTTCTTCACGGCCCTCGCAGCCCGCATGGGCCATTCCGCGAAGAGCGCCGAGCACATATATATCCCCGGTGCAGCGGACCGTGCCGCCGGGGTTCACGTCGCCGAGCAGCAGCAGGCTTCCATCATGCTCCACTGTCTGTCCGGAACGGATCATTCCCGTCATAAGCTTGAACGCCTGCATTCCGGCCTCATCGCCTTCTTCGGCGGCAGCTTCGGATTCAATCGACTGGACAAGCAGGTTCCCCTTCTGGCGGATCAAGGAACGGATTCTCTCCTTGTCTTCCTCCTCCAGGCTGCGCGCGCCCAGCCTCACATGCACATGCACCAGCGGCCCGGAAAGCAGCTGCTGGTGGGATTTTTCCAGCTTGAACTGGAGCTCTTCCATCAATTCCGAAAGCTCGCACTGATCGTCAAAGAGGAAGATGAGACCGTCCTTGACTCCCTTAATCGTAATACGCTGTTTGTCGGTCACATCCGTCCCTCCTTGACGTACTCAATTCGGCTTGCGGAAGGCGGTTTCCTGCTTCCTTCATGCATGGCTTCATTCAGGCTCTTTCTTGCTGTACCGGTTCATGGCCAAGTTCTGGAACCATCTCCGCAGCGGGATATACACCGCCAGTGCGAATGCCAGCTGAAGGAACAGGCTGGGAAGAATATGGTCGACCAGCGCCCAGGACAGGGACTCCTGCGTGAACTGGAACACCTTGTAGACAAAATAAAGGGCAAGTTCATATAAGAGCGTGCCGAACGCGACGACGACAAGCGCCATCATCATCGTGCTGCGGCGCCTCTCGAGCAGCAGCCCGAACAGGTAGCCGATGAGAGCCATCGCATAGGCATGAAGGCCGAGCAGATGCCCGCGGAAGACGACATCCTGCAGCAGCCCGAAGCCCGCTCCGAGCAGCAGAGCGGAGTGCCGGCTGTGGTACATGGCCGCGAAGAGCACGACGGCAAGCGTGAAATGAGGAACGATTCGCCCGGCGAACTCGCCCGGAATGATCCACGGCACGATCGTCGACTGCACGACGAAGGCCAGGAAGGTCAAGCCTACGATGCCTTGCATCCTCATTGGATCGCCTCGGGCTTCTGGACGACAAGCACCTCGTTCAGATGATCGAAATCAGCAGCCAGCTTGATGCTGGCCGTCTTGGTCAGGCCGAAGTCGCTGTCCTGAATGGACTCTACGGTCCCGATGACCAGCCCCTCCGGATAGACATTGTTCAGTCCGGAGGTCAGGATCGTATCGCCCTTCGTCATCGGGTCGTCCGCCGCGATCTTCGTCATCTGAAGCATCTGCGTCTCCTTGTTGTAGCTGCTGACGATGCCGAACGACTGCTTCTGCTTGCCGAGCGCCGTCGCCGATATTCCCGGCGCCTGGTCGTTCAGTTCAAGCAGCGGCATGATCGTGGAGGTGACCTCGGACACTTTGCTGATGATGCCGACCATGCCCTCGTCGGTTATGACGGCCATCTTTTCCTTGATCCCGTTCTTGGAGCCGAGGTTGATCGTCAGCGTCTGGTTGTATGGATCCGGACTGACCGCGATGACCTGGGCGAACAGGAATTTGTAATCGTTGATCTTCTTCTGGGCTTCGGTGAAGTGCAGCAGCTCCTGCAAGCTCTGGTTCGTCTGCTCCATCGCATTGAATTTCACCTTGTCCCTCGTATAGGCGGCTACTGTCATGCGCAGCTGCTCATTCTCTTCATGCATGGCGCGCAAGTTTCCGATATCCTGGAAGAAGCCCGCCATATAGCCAGCGGGCTTGTAGAACCATTGCTGCACGAATCCGGTCGTATCCCGAAGGAACTTCTCCGGCGCGGTCAGCCCCGAGCGGTTGCTGATCGACACGCCGATGACCGCGATGAAAAGAATGAAGCTGATCATGAGAACGAAGAGCCGCCTGTTCCGCAAATGCTTAAACAAACCGTTCACCCGCCCGTCTCATTCATCCGCTCCTCCTGCGACTTAGCGCTTGGACCTGGAGCCGCCTCTGTTTTTGAATAAATGCAAGTTGTCGAGCGAGCGGCCCGTGCCGATCGCTACGCAGTCAAGGGGATTCTCGGCTACGATGACCGGCATGCCGGTCTCGCGGGAGAGCAGCTTGTCCAGGTTGCGCAGCAGCGCTCCGCCGCCGGTAAGCACGATGCCGCGGTCCATGATGTCCGCAGACAGCTCCGGCGGGCATTTCTCGAGCGTGATCTTCACGGCGTCGATAATAGCCGCGATCGTATCCGCGAGAGCTTCCGTAATCTCGTCCGAAGTGATCGACAGCGTCTTGGGCAGCCCCGTCACGAGGTCGCGGCCGCGGATTTCCATCGTCTCCGACTGCTCCAGCGCCATCGCCGTGCCGATCTCCATCTTCAGCTGCTCGGCCGTGCGCTCGCCGATCATCAGATTGTACAGCCGCTTGATGTACTGGATGACGGCCTCATCCATCTCGTCTCCGGCGATGCGGACCGAACGGCTCGTCACGATGCCTCCGAGCGAAATGACCGCGACTTCCGTCGTGCCGCCGCCGATATCGACGACCATGCTGCCGGTCGGCTCCCATACGGGCAGGTCGGCTCCGATCGCCGCCGCGAACGGCTCCTCGATCGTGAACGCCTCGCGCGCTCCTGCTTGCTTGGCCGCGTCTTCGACGGCGCGCTTCTCGACGGATGTAATTCCCGAAGGCACGCATATCATGACGTTTGGATGACGCGGGAACAGGGCGCGCTGCTTCTGCGCCTGGCGAATGAAATATTTGATCATAGTGGCTGTCGTCTCAAAATCCGCGATGACGCCATCCTTCATCGGACGGACAGCGCGGATGTTGCCGGGCGTGCGGCCGATCATTTTCTTGGCATGCTCGCCGACAGCTTCAATCGTTTTTGTATCCGTACGCAGGGCCACCACAGACGGCTCCCTGACAGCGATTCCTTTTCCTTTGACATACACGAGCGTATTGGCGGTACCCAGGTCAATCCCTAAATCCTTAGAGCCTCCGAACATGGTCAAACTCCCTTCTGAAATGCGGCAATCCTATTCATTATATTACAAGAGGCCTTGTTCCTTCAAACTAATGAAGACTCCATCGCCGATGACAATATGATCCAGCACGTCGATTCCGACCAGTTCTCCCGCCTCTGCCAGCCTGCGCGTCAGCGCCGCATCCTCGGTGCTCGGGGTCGGATCTCCGCTCGGATGGTTGTGGGCGCAGACGATCGAAGCCGCGCCATGCCGTATCGCCTCGCGGAATACTTCCCGCGGATGGACAAGCGATGCATTCAGCGTTCCTACCGATATGGTCTCGCGCGCGACGATATGATTTTTGGTGTTGAGAAACAGGCAGACGAAATGCTCCACCTTATGATAGCGAAGGTCTTCCATCAGGTAATCCGCCGCGTCCTGCGGCCTCCGCACGACGACGGCCTCTCCGCGGCGGCTCTGGGAAAGCCGCCTGCCGAGCTCGATGCCGGCCCGGATCTGCAGCGCCTTGGCCGGACCGATGCCCTTGATCCGCGTCAGCTCCGTCGTCCCCATGTCCACCAGTCCGCGCAGGCTGCCGCTCTGGGCCAGAATACGCGAGGCCAGATGCACCGCCGTCTCCGACGCCGTTCCCGTCCGCAGAAGGATCGCCAGCAGCTCGGCATGGCTGAGCGCTTCCGCTCCGTACTTGATCATGCGCTCTCTCGGACGTTCTTCGCTAGGAAGCTCGCGCAGGCTTAATCCTTTTGATGGAACCGACATTGGACCCGACCGCCTTCAAGCCCCCGTCCTGGCGCAGCGCGCAGGCACGGGAGCAGCAGATTAAATGACGTGTATGCCGAATTCGGCCAGCATGTCCGCAAGCAGCGGCAGCGGCAAGCCGACGACATTGGTATAACAGCCTTCGATCTTCTCCACCAGCACGCCGCCCACGCCTTGAATGCCGTAGGAGCCGGCTTTGTCCAGCGGTTCTCCCGTAGCCGCGTAGCGGCGGGCGCTCTCGATGCCGAACGGCTTCATCGTGACCAGCGTACGCTGCCAGCGGCTGACGGCGCGATCTCCCGGGCAGGAAAGGAGGGTGACGCCGGTATAGACTTCATGCGTGCGGCCGCTCAGCGCCATCAGGGCAGACACGGCATCCTCGCGGTCCGCGGGCTTGCCGAGCACCGCCCCGTCCAGCACGACGATCGTATCGGCGCCGAGCACGAGATCGTTCCCTGAGGACGATTCTGCGGATTGCTCGCCGCGAAGCGCGTCGGCAGCGGCCTCGGCCTTGCGCCGGCTAAGCTCGAGGACGATCTCTCCGGGAGAGAGCGTCCCGGCGACGGATTCATCCGCCCCGGTAGGAAGCAGGCGGACAGGAAGCTCAAGTCCGAGGACAGACACCAGCTCCCGGCGCCGCGGGGACGCCGAGGCCAGTACGAGCCGATCGGGTATAGCGACATCGTTCATGTTCGATAATGCTCCTCTTCCATAATGCTCCTCTTCGATAACGGTCCGCCATGTCCTCCGGTCAGAGGCGGCGGTACAGCCACAGCGCAAGCACGAGCACGAGCAGGCTGATCAGGCTGAATTGGATGGTGACGTCCAGGCTGTAGCTGAGGACGCCCAGATCGGCGGCGGGAGACCAGCGGATATCCGTGGAGCGCGTCAGCGCCGACACCCCCGGCACATCCTTCAGCCAGCGGTTCGCAAGCGCTCCTGCGACAAGTCCAAGCACGATAAAGAAGAGAAGCGTCCAGCCATTTTTCTTCATGGTTCAACGCCTCTCGCCAATGATTGACACCTGGCCTCATTATACGCGATCGCCTCCGTTCTTTACAATGTAAAGAACCTGTCTCCCCTTACGGCTGCAAGGTTTCGATCAACGCACGCTGTCCGAAGAAGACGTCCATCGATCGGCTCTGCACCGTCCACAAACGCGCCTTCGAGGGAGCCGCATTATAGGCGTCCAGCTCTTTGGCAGCCAGATTGACCGCCGACTCCAGGCTATCGGCCGCGGCCGCCGACTCCTTGCCCTGTACCCCGGGACGGAAGGCTGCATAGGCTTGCCGCCACGAGGCCAGCTGCTTGTCCCATTCCGCCATGGCTTTCTTGTCCGCAGCGCCAGGCTTCGCCTGGCTCGCAGAGGCCAGCGTCATGTCGGCCAGCTGCGCGATCAGCCCGGATGTCGCGGGTCCAAACGCCTTCGCATCCTTTTCGGATCCGGCGAAACGAAACTTGCCGGCCGCGGGAAGCGAGACTTCCTTGATGTATACTTCCGTGCCGGAGATGGAAGCAGCGAGAGACTCCGCGCCGCTGCGCTTCGACGAGATGCCGGCGTAGACGCGGTAGCCGCCGTCCGCCTTTGCCGAAGCAGAGCCGAGTCCGCCGGCCTTCAGCTCGGACGCCGCCGCGGCGGCGCTGTCCTTGGCCGAGAAGACGCCGTACTGCAGCAGGCTGAAAGCCGTCTGCGGCCAATCCGCCTGAACGTCCGCCGCAGCGCCGGCAGCAGCCGGAGCGCCGCCTGCTGACGATTCCGTCTTGACGGCGGGAGAACCGGCGCCGCTTGCCGGAGGCGATGCCGCAGGAGCGGACGCCGGCTCGGAAGCCGTGTTTCCGGCGGCTCCGCCGTCTTTGGCGGGGAGAACGCTGCCGCCTGCGAAGAGTGCCAAGCGATGTAGCCGAAGAGTGCTCCGGTCGCTATCGCGCCGGCAACCGACAGCAGGACCGCCGGCCAGGACGGGCCTCTGCGGCTGCCGCCCGCGCTTCCGCTTTCTATACGACGAGCGGGGACGGATTTAAGCTTCCTTGATGCGCGAATTTCATCCAAATCGATGACGGGCCCTTCGAAAAGCTCCGTTCCTGCCGCGGACACAGGCTCCGCATCCGGCCATTGCGGCCATTCGGAGAGAATGCCCGGATCGGGGAGCGGCGTGCTGCGGCGCTCTCCGGGCCTGGCAGCCCGGCCGTCGAGGCGCTCGTCCGTGGAGAGAGCCTGGACTTCATCCGGTGTGAGTGATGGGGCTTCGAGGAGCCCCTCCGCTCCGAAGGTGTTGCCGGCACGGCGTTTTTCCAGTGCAGGTGCGGCGTCAGCCGGCAACTGCCTTCCGGCCGGACGCCCGTCTTCCTTGCGGATGAGGCTTTCCAACCTGTCGATGTCATCCTGAAAGGGGCTTTCCCATGCTTTGTATTCCGCTGTGAATTCCATGGATGAAAGCGACTCCGCAGGCGCCGGACTCCAATCCGGCGGCAGCGATGCCTGCTTGCGCATGCCCGTTTGGCGCGCGCCCCCATGCCGGAGCGGAAAATCCTTCGCCTTCATTTGGCCTTTTGGCTGCAGCTCTACGGCTTGCAACTGCTCTTTTGCTTTCTTTTGTTCTTCCGCCTGCAAGCGGCCCTTCGGCTGCAGCTGTGCGATTGCTTGCAATGGCTCTCTTGCTTTCATCTGTTCCTTTGCCTGCGGTTGGTCCTTTGGCTGCTCCCGTGAAAGCACTTGGCCTTGCCCAAGCGCTTGATCTTTTTTTTGCCTTTGCCTTTGCGCCGGCGCCTGTCCCTTGTCCGGAGCCTCCGCTCCGGCGGCACGCTGCCCGCTCCCTGCAGCCGGTGGCGATTTGCGTTGATCCTGCACCAGCTTCCCTTGACCGTCCGGACGATAGGTCATCCGCGATTTCGTCATGTTCCATTCCTCCTGCCATGCCGGGTTCTTACTCTAATCTATGTCCGAACGATAGAGTTATTCCTCGTTTTGGAAGAAGGATATAGAGATTGATAGGCAGGATCGAGAGCGGAAGCTGCAGCGGGTGGAAAAGGCGGGAGGCCCCGCATCTCTGCGAGGAACCGGATTCCGGCATGAAAAAAAACCTCCGAAAAAGCCTGCATCAGGCCGTTTCGAAGGTTCTTCCTTCTGCTGTTCCGATGTTATTGCCCGTGCCGCTCCCGCAGCTCGCGCGCGAGGCCGTCGGCGGCCTTCCAGATATCTCCGGCTCCCATCGTAATGATGAGATCGCCGGGCGCAGCCTGCTTCGACAGCTCGGCCTGCACCTCTTCCTTGGTCGGAAGATAGCGTGTATTGGCATTGCAGTTCTCCACGATCATCTCCACGAGCCGCTGCGAGCTGATGCCTTCGATCTGCTGCTCGCCGGCCGGGGAGTAGATGTCGGTGATGATCACTTCGTCGGCTTCGGCGAAAGCCCGGCTGAACTGCTCCAGCAGGAAGAAGGTGCGCGTATAGCGCTGCGGCTGGAACACGGCCACGATCCGCTTGCCGGTCGCCTTGGCGGCGCTGATCGTCGCCTGGATCTCCGTCGGATGATGGGCGTAGTCGTCGATGACGAGAATGCCGTTCACGTCGCCCAGCACCTGGAAGCGGCGCTTGGCCCCGATGAATTCCTTGATCGCGGCAGCTGCCGCGCCGAACGGAATGCCGGCTTCCATGCAGGTGATCAGCGTCGCCATCGCGTTATACACGTTATGGCGTCCAGGGACGGACAGCTGCACGACGCCGAGCTCTTTGCCGGAACGGGAAAGCTTGAACGCCACCTTGCGGTCGCCGAGCACGATGTCCGATGCGCGGAATTCCGCTTCCTCGTCGATGCCGAAGGTCAGGATGCGTTCGGACGGAAGGGAGCCTGCCGCCTGCGGCAGCAGCTCGCGGACGATCGGATCGTCCAGGCATACGACGGCCCTTCCATCGGGAGTGACCTGGGTGAGAAACTGGACGTAGGCCTTCTTCAGGTTGGCGAAATCGCCGTCGTAGTTCTCCAGATGATCCGGCTCGATGTTGGTGACGACCGCGATCGCCGGATGGTAATGCAGGAAGGAGCCGTCGCTCTCGTCGGCTTCCGCTACGACATATTCGCCTTTGCCCGCCTTGGCGTTCGTGCCGACATTGACGATTTCGCCGCCGATGATGTAGGTCGGATCCGCTCCGCAGCTCTCCATGACGAGAGCGATCATCGAGGAGGTCGTCGTTTTGCCGTGCGCTCCGGCGACGGCGACCCCCTTGCCCGCATTCATGAGCCTGGCCAGCATCTGGGAGCGATGGAGCACCGGAATCTTCAGCTCCTCCGCCGCGCGCCGCTCCACGTTGTCCTTGGACAGCGCCGTGCTGTAGACGACCAGATCGGCCCCCTTGACGTTGCCTGCGTCATGGCCGATATAGATGCTTGCTCCCTTGGATGCCAGCTTTTCCGCCAGCTCCGCCCGCGCAACGTCGGATCCCGTCACCTTGTATCCCATCTCCAGCATGACGCGGGCGATCGCGCTCATGCCGTAGCCGCCGATTCCGATAAAATGTACGTGCTCTGCTGTAGTCGTCATGACGGTCACCAACCTTTTTCAGAATCCGGTAGCCCAAGCACCCGGGTGCGGACATCGGCGATTAAATAAAGAGTGCCGGTTACGACGGACAGGTCCTCCGGACCCGCCGCCTCTTCCAGGCGCCGCAGCGCAGCGGTCCAATCGGGCTCGACCACGATTTCCGGCGAAACCCCGAGCTCCGCCGCTTCCGAGCGTGCCAGCTCGGCAAGAGCAGGGGCCGGCATCGCCTTGCGGAAGGCGGGCTCCGTAATGACAAAGGTATCCACTATAGGGAGTATATGCCGCAGCACATCCCGATGATTCTTGTTCTCCAGCATTCCCATCATGAGATGGAGCTTGCGGTACTTAAAGACGTCCTTGAGCGCCGCCGCCAGCGACTCCGCTCCTTCGGGATTATGCGCGCCGTCAAGCAGCAGCCGCGGCTCGCTTCTCACCATCTCGAGGCGGCCCGGCCATGCAGCCTCCTTGAGGCCGGCGCGAAGCTGCTCGTCGTCGACCAGCAAGGCGCAGTATTGGCGCAGCACCTCAAGCGCCATGACCGCGGCAGCGGCATTGGTGCGCTGATGGGCGCCGCCAAGCGTCACCGTCAGCGGACTCACAGAGCGGAACAGGCCCTGGAACGCGAAGCTCTGCTCGGCCTCTGACACCTCAAGCGCTTGAATGGAGAACTGCTCGCCGAGCTGGTACAGCGTGCTCTTGCTGCGGCTTGCCGCCGCGCGGATGACCGCCAGCGCCTCCGGATCCTCGACGGTGCTTACGACCGGGACCCCGGGCTTGATGATGCCGGCTTTCTCCGACGCGATTTCCGTTATGGAGCTGCCGAGCACGTCCATGTGGTCATGCCCGACGTTCGTGATGACCGAGATGACCGGCGTCACGATATTCGTCACGTCCAGCCGGCCTCCGAGGCCGGTTTCCCAGACGACGTAATCCGGGTAGGTCACCTTGGCGAAGTACAGGATCGCCAGCGCTGTGGATACCTCGAACATCGTCGGGGAGCCGTGCTCGGTAGCCGCGATCTCGTCCACGAGAGGCTTCAGCTCGTTGGCCAGCCGCAGCAGCGTCTCCTCCTCGATATCCTGGCCGTTATAGCGGAAGCGGTTGGTGAACTTGGTGATATACGGCGACGTGAACGTTCCCGTGTCATAGCCTCCGCGCGTCAGCGCCTCGGTCAGGTAGGCGCAGACGGAGCCTTTGCCGTTCGTTCCCGCCACATGGATGAAGCGGAGCCGGCGTTCGGGATGTCCGAGACGCTCCATCATCAGCTTCATCCGATCCAGGCCCGGACGGATGCCGAAGCCGATGAGGCCTTCGATCCACTCCCGCGCTTCCTCGTACGATTTCAGCAGGCCTCCGGCCTGTCGATGCGTTTCCGCTGCTGCCGGGGACGGCATGGGGCTTCCGGCCGCCGGCAACTGCCCCTCTTCCGCCTGCGGCGATGCAAGTCCTCCAGCGGCGCCGGATTCCGAATTCAGCCCGGCAGCGGACGCTCCCGGCTGCGAGGCTTCCTGCCGCTCCGCCGGCTTCGCCAGCGGTCCGGCACCGTACAGCCATGCGGTCCCTGCCAAAATCATTATCGCGGCGATAATTCCGACAGCTTTATTCAAGCCGTTTTTTCCGTTCATGTTCCGAAGCCTCCTCTATGCCCGCGTCCTCCCCGGAGCGGACAAGCCAAAAAAGACATCTTTCACGTGAAAGATGTCCGAAAGGGATGCCTCGCCGCAGGCAGGCATACAGGCAAACAGCCGCTGCCCGCAGCTCTCCCTCCCATCCTCGCGGGAAGCTATGATACAAGCTTTTTATGGCAGGTCTCCTGGCTTCGCTTCATCGCGCCGCCCTTCCTTCCCATCCCGGCAGGGACAGTGGATGCCTCGGGCAGCCGCTCGGCTTCACAGTGGCGGGACCGCGTCGAATTTCCATCGAACTTCCCTATTAAGCCCCGCAGGCCGAAATACCCGCGCAGGCACCATAAAAGCAGCTATGAAATTGTTGAAAGTCATCCCTCATTGTAGCAGACTCCGCTCCAAAACACAGTACCCAGTTTGCGGCTCCAAACCCTGCGACGGATCGGAGCCGGTTTCCCCGATCAGCTCCGCTTCCTTCGATACTTGGAAAACAACTAGATCTCCGCGGCCCGGACATTTCAGGTTTTGCCGGTCACGACTTCAAGAGCGCGGCGTCCAATCGCCCGGGAGAGCCCGGCCTGCCATGAAACAAAGGAAGACAGCCATGCTCCCGAGCATGGCTGTCTTCAGCATTTCCGGATGAATCAAGGCTCATCCCGCAGCGTCTGGCTGTAGCTGTCGGACAGCTTCAGCAGCTCAAGGGTGCGGTTGAATTCATCCTCGGTCGTCTTGCGTCCGCCGGTGTCCTTGCCCACGAGAGGGTAATTGGTGCCGTCCTCGAACGCATTGCCGGGAACGAACACGTCGGAATCCGTAATGACCGAGCCGGTAGGAAGGAAATGCCGCACCGGCAGCATGTTCGGACGTCCCTTGAGATTCAGCAGGTCGGTGCCGAAGTGGATCTGGTCCGCAAGCGAAACTCCCGCCAGATTCGCCACAGTCGGCAAAATGTCGATCTGTCCGCCTGTTTCGGTAATGACCGAAGGTCCCGTAACGCCCGGAGCATGAAGGATAAACGGAATATTGAACATGTCGGCATAGCTGTATTCATGGCCGATCATCGCATCGATGGATGTCTTTTCATTCTTGTCGAGCGTATAGACGGGCAGACCTTGATGGTCGCCGTAAAACATGACCATGCTGTTGTCCCACATGCCGCTGCTCTTCATCTCGTCGATGAACTGGCCAAGCGCCTGGTCCGCGAAGTGCTGCGCCTGCAAATAACGGCCAAGCAGCGTGCCGTCCAGATTGTCCGGCAGATCCAGCGTCATCTTGGATTCCGGGATATTGTACGGATGGTGGGCGCTCATCGTAATGATCTGCGCGTAGAACGGCTTGCCGGATGCGCTCATCTCCTCCAGCTTCGGCATCGTTTTGGAGAAGAGGACGCTGTCCGAGGCGCCGAACGCCACATGATCTCCGTCTCCGAAATAGCTTTTGTCATAATAATGCTGCCATCCGAGAGCCGGGTACAGCTCGGAGCGGTTCCAGAACTGGACGTCGTTCGTATGGAAGGTCGCCGTCTCGTAGCCGCTCTTCTGGAGCAGCTTGGGCAGGCTCGGAAGGCCGTTCTTCGGAAGCGCCTGCACCGCAGGCTCATGAGCGGGAACGTACAGCGACGTGTTGACCACATACTCGGCGTCGGAGGTCGTGCCGGAGCCAGCAGAGCTGTAAAAGTTCTTGTAATAGTAATTCTCATCGGCGAGCTTGTTGATATTCGGCGTAATTTCCTGGCCGTCCACCTTGAGTCCGATCAGGAAGTTCTGGAACGATTCCATCTGGATGATGATGACGTTCTTGCCCTTCGCTGCCCCGAAGGCAACCGGACTTGCATCCGGATGGACGCCCTTGAGCTCGTCGATCGCCGCCTGGGTGACCGGAACCGTCTCGACCGAGGAATTCTCGATGCCGTCGGACAGCAGCGTGTAGAATTCATAATTGAGGATGCCCATTTCCTCCGCCTGCTTGCTCTCGTTCATGCTGGCCCGGTTCGGCCAGATATCGAAGACGCAGAGCGCCACGGAAAGAACGAGAATGCCGAGCACCGCAGGCTTCCGGTACGGAAGCAGCCTGCTCGCGACATAGCCGGATTTCTTTTTCATCCGCAGGCGCACATGCAGGAACAGCAGGATGACGATGTCGGCGAAGACGAGCAGATAGTAAGGATCCATCAAGGAATACGTGCTTTCCCCGACCTCGGTCACTTTGCCCGCCTGGTTGAGCTGGTGGTAGGTGACGATGACGCCGTAATACTTGAAGTACATCAGGACGGCGAAATACAGGAAAGTGAACGCCAGATCCGCCAAGGTGTAATACAGCAGCTTGCGCTTGGAAGCCAGCCACTCGATCAGGCAGAATACGGCCCACATGAACGGAATTTCCGTCAGCAGCATGGTCCAGCTGGGGCCGTCTTCGAACACGATATACCAGGCCAGAGCGCTCTTGGCCAGCAGAATAAGGGTAAACAGCAAAAAACGGAGGTTGCCCAGCCGTAGAATGATCTTCATTTCGACATGACTTCCTTACCTGTAGAATGATGGAATGAGAACGTGAAATCGGACGGATTCGCATCGGACGCCGCCAACGCCATTTATCATACATCCGGTTATTTAAGTAGTCAATTAAATCATGGCTCCTCGTCAGGGATCTTTTGGAAATGGATATAGACCCATAAACTAGGAGGCCATGGCATGAAACAGGGGGCGCTGAGGAATGAGGCAGGATGGTCGGCTATGGAACGGGGCGCATGGCATGAAACGGGATGCACGTCATGAAAAAATACGCTGGCCATGAAGCACCTGTGCATGTCATGAAAAAATGCGCTTGCCATGAGGCAGGGCGCAGGCCATGAAGCAGATGCGCTTATCATGAAAGAATGCGCTTGTTCAGGGCTCCGGGCTGGCAGGAAGCGTGCAGCCGCTCCCGGCTCACAGGCATGCGCCTCTCAGCGGCAAGCCTGAACGCAAAAAATCCCCGCTCCTCATCGCGAGGCTGCGGGGATTTTCGCGGCTGTTTACTTCTTGGAGGCAAGCCAGTCGGTGAGCGCGGTAATATCCGCGTCGCTGAGCGTTCCTTTGTAGGCCGGCATGCCTCCGCCTCCGTTCTCGATCTGATGGCGGATATTCTCGGCCGACTCGCTGGCGCCGATCTTCTGCAGGTTCGGGCCGACGCCTCCCCCCAGATCGGCCGCATGGCAGCTGATGCAGTTGGACTTGTACTTGTACACTTCCTCCGCCTGAGCGGTCGTCGTTCCGCCATTGCCGGCCGGCGTCGACTCACCGGCGTTGCCTGTCCCGCCGTTGTTCTTGCTGCCTCCGCCGCAGGCGGCAGCCGCAAGCACGAACAGAGCCAGCACGGCCGCAAGCAGCCATTTTTTCTTGGAATCCATCGGTACATGCCTCCTTCAATTATCCTTTCGGATACATGTAGAATCCCCTAATTTTCCTTCCTCATGCCTGCTTTTCGCGTACTGCCGTTTCATTCGGTGCATAAGGCCTCCTCCATTCGGAGAATCTATTCCTGTACCTGGAAACCGCTGAGGCAAACGTTCTGCCGGCGGCCCGAACCGGTAAAGGAGGTGCTGCCCAATGTCCGCGCAGGAGGAATGGATCCGCCATCTGGAGGAGCTGCGGCGGCGGTTGATCGTGGTCGGAGCTTGCTTTGTCACCGCATTTTGCGGCGGCATGTACGCCTCCCCCCATTTGCTGAAGCTGATCCGCTCGCATGCCGGAACAGACGTTCAATGGAATGTGTTCGCCTACACGGATGGATTGTTCGTCTACTTGCGCTGCGCGACGCTGTTCGCCCTCGTACTTGTGCTGCCGGTCGTCCTGTTCCAGCTGTGGGCTTTCGTCAAGCCCGGGCTCACCGAGAGGGAAGCCAAGGGGACGCTGATGTACGTTCCGGCCTCCTTCCTGCTCTTCCTGACGGGACTGGCCTTCAGCTATTGGGTCGTGTTCCCGATGATGCTGGAGTTCATGCAAAAAATGAACCGGACGGTAGGCGCCGTTGAAACGTACGGCATCGACCGCTACTTCTCTTTCCTGTTCAGCGTCGTGTTCCCGCTCGCGCTTGCCTTCGAGATGCCGCTCGTCATTCTGTTCCTTACCCGGATCGGCATGCTGACTCCGGCCAGGCTTAAGCAGACGCGCAAATACGCCTATCTCGGGCTCGCCGTTGTCGGGTCCTGCATCTCGCCGCCGGATTTCGTCTCCCATCTGTCGGTGACGATTCCGCTCGTCGTGCTGTACGAGATCAGCGCATTCCTGTCCGTCAGGCTCTATAACCGCCGAGCGCAGCCCGTCGCCTCCCCGTGAAGCGCCGCAGCCGCGCCGGCCGATCTGATCTGAAAGGAGACCAACATCATGTTCAACAATATCGGCATTTCCGGGCTGGTCATCATTTTCGCCATTGCCCTGATCGTGTTCGGCCCGGCCAAGCTTCCTCAGCTCGGGCGCGCCTTCGGCGATACGCTGCGCGAGTTCCGCAACTCGACCAAAGGCATCGTCGACGACGATGTCATCGAACCGTCGAAGGAAGAGCGCAAGCAGCTGAACTAGCCTGTCGCTTCGGGCAGATATATTTTGAATGGGGCTGTCTCAAGCGCCGCTTCGGCGAGAGGCAGCCTCTTTGCCATGTTATGTTCATCTGGCCCAGGCATCCGGGAAAAGACTGGTGCCAGACCTTATCATGCGCCAGAGGCGCCGCGCGGTAGCCGCACGCAAATGCGCAAGGAAAAGGGCCAACCGGTTCGGTTGGCCCTTGAAGCTTTATTTCGCCAGGCTGCCGCCCTTCTTGCGATATTCCAATATCCCCTCCGCGGCCCGGTAAGCGAGCGCCCCGACCGTTCCGGTCGGATTGTAGCCCGAGTTCATCGGGAACGAGCTTGCGCCCACGACGAACAGGTTGTCGACGTCCCAGCTTTGGGAGTAGCTGTTCACCGCCGACGTTTCCGGGGAGTCGCCCATGACGACGCCGCCCGTATTATGCGTAGACTGGTAGGTCACGATGTCGTACGGCCCCAGCTCCTTGAGCTGGTCGACATGGCTGGCGCCCATCTCCTTGACGATCTCGGCCGATTTGTTGGCCAGGAACACCGCCAGCTCGCGGTCCTGCTCCTCGAAGTCGAACGTGATCCGCACGAGCGGGTCGCCGAACGTATCCTTGTAGGTCGGATCGAGATCGAGGAAGTGATGGCGGAACGGCATCGACGAGCCCTGGCCTCCGACAGAGAGCACCCGGTTGGCGTATTTCAGGGAATTCTTCTTGAATTCGGCTCCCCATGCCGGCGTTCCCGATGGGACCGGGTTGTTCAGAATCGGGCGCTGGCCGGTCTGGCCGATGCTGATGGAGCCGCCGTGGATGAACTTCAGGTCGCTATGGTCGAAGTTGTCCCCGTTGTAGTTGTCGAGATTGACGCCGAGAGCGCCCGCGCCCGCGAAGTTGTTGAATTCCTCGTTCTCGAAAAATCCCGCCGCATTGCCCTTGATGACCTGATAGGCATAGTTGCGGCCGATGACGCCCTTGCCGGTGGCGGGATCATACGGCTTGCCGATGCCCGACATCAGCATCAGGCGCGCATTGTTGAACACGTAGCTCGTGACGACGACGATATCCGCCGGCTGCTCGATCTCCTCGCCGGTCGTGACGTCGGTATAGAGCACTCCTGTCGCCTTGCCCCCGGTATGTAAGATGCGGCGAACATGGGAATGGGTGCGGATTTCGAATTTCCCCGTTTTTTTGGCGACCGGAATGACGGTCACGACAGGATCCGCCTTGGCTCCGTACTCGCAGCCGAACCGTTCGCAGTAGCCGCAGTACTGGCAGGCCGCGCGCGACACTCCGTCCGGATTCGTGTAGTTTTCCGACAGGTTGGCGGAAGGCTGCATATAGGGATTCAGGTTCAGCTTTTTGGCGGCTTCGATGAATTTCTGCATGGCGGGCGTTTTTTTCATCGGCGGCGTTGGATACGGATTCGACCGCTTGCCTCCAAGCGGATTTTCCTCGCCGGACAGCCCGATCAGCTTCTCGAACTTGTCGTAGTAAGGCTCCAGCTCGTCGTACGTGATGCCCCAATCCTGGAGCGTCATGCCGTCCGGAATTTTCGCCTTGCCGTAGCGCTCGATCGTCTTGGTCCTGATCTGGAAATCATAGGGCAAAAAGCGGAACGTCTGTCCGTTCCAGTGCACGCCGGAGCCGCCGAGCCCGTCGCCGAGCAGGAAGGAGCCGTACTGCCGCATCGGCAGCGCCCTGACCTGCTCCTTGCTGCGGAAGGTGATCGTCTCCTTGGACAAATCCTGCATCAAATCGTACCGCACGCCGTAGCGAAGCTCGTCATGCACCATGAAGTAGTCCTCGGTCTTGCGCTCTTTTCCTCGCTCCAGTCCGACGACGCCCAGACCTTGCTTGGTCAGCTCGGAGGCGATGATGCCGCCTGCCCAGCCGACCCCGACGATGACGACATCGGTTTTCGGTAATTTCCTTGCCATACTGACAGCTCCTTCCGGCTAATGGATCGCCATATGCTCCTGCAGGCTTTGCGGAGCGATCTTCGTGAATTCCTTCTCGATAATGTTGGTGTAGCTCATCTGGTTGCCGGGGTAATTCCTCATCTTCCAGCCCGCCATGTCGGCGTTGCCGCCGTACAGCGGATCGCTGTAGGCGCCCTCGATCGTGTTCGCGCGCAGCATGTTGAAGAAGCCGCTGGCCGAGATCGTCGTCAGCTTCACCTCGTCGGCCTGGAACGCAGCCAGCACCTCGTCCTGCTGCGCGGGCTCGAGGGACGCGAAGCCCTTCTGGTATTTCGTCTGGCTGTAATTGTCCATTTCCTGAAGCCCGATGAGATACATGTCCCGGCGCAGCAGCCTGCCCTGGTAGCCTTGGACCTTCTCGCCCTTATAGAAGGGCGGAGACATATAATCGCGGGAGTTGAAGCCGTAATCGCCCGCGAGCTGGTGATCGATGAAGAAGGCGGATCCCAAGGAAGCGGCTCCAGGCCCATGGTCGTCCTCCGGATAGATCCGCTCCATGGCGGCTTGCACGATCGCGAACTGGGATTGGGTGAAGAACATGAGCGCCCGGTTGAAGTTGGCGGGAACCTTGGCGGCGGTTCCCTCTCCCTCCTTGCCCGTATTCGCCTCGGCTTTCGGCTTGCGGTTGATGAGCGCGCCTACGGCTCCCCCGACAACGAGTCCCCCCAGCGCATAGCCCGACCGAATGAGAAACCGCCTTCTCGACGGCTCCTGGACGGGATCCTTCCGGTCCGCGCCGGAGCCCTGCTTGTCTGTATCCATGCGGATAGATTCCTCCCTGATTGCAAGATGGTAATGCCCGTATTATTTTCCAAGAAGAAAGCATTATACATTTGAAATCAAAAGGATAACCTATGTGCGCTTGTCATTATGCGGATGGAGGTTAAGACGGATGAGAAAAGCGATACGGATTGCGGCCGCCGGCGTGCTGGTCAGCAGCATGGCTGCACTGGGAGCATGCGCGGGCCCGGCCAAGGAAAAGGGAAACCAGATGCATGGAGCCGGCCAATCGGCCGTGCGGGGCTTGGAGAGAGCGGGCCAGGAAACGGTCAGAGGTGTCGAAAACGCCGGGCGCGGCGTAAGCCAATCGGCGCGCAGCGGCACCCGCGCGCTGGAGCGCACGGGGGAGCGGATAACGGGCTACGGCATGGGCGTAGACGGCCACCATCCTTACGGAGCTTCAGGGTATGGAATGGCGGACGGCACGACGGAGATTCCGAGCATCGACCGGAACAAAAAAACGACGACTTACGAGCATGCCGGAACGACGCATGGACTCGGCACGTCGACCTACAGCCTCATCGGCAGCTCCGGCCTGCACAGCGGCGGCTTCTCGTCGCATCTGCAGTCCCGGCTCAAGGCCGACGGAATCGAGGGCGTGAAGGTATTCGTATTTGACGACCACGTCATTCTCGCTTCCTCGAAGCGCGGCATGACGTCCGCAAGCTACGATCCGATGCAGAAGAAGCTGCTCAGCGGAACGGCCGGCTTCAGCGGCCACGGAGCCGAGAACACAAAATCCGCGGGCACTTACGGCGTCAAAAGCGTGGACGCCAGCACCCTGGAGGAAGCCAAGGCGAAGCTCAAGGAATACCTCGGCGACCAAGTGGACGTGGACAGCATCGAAAGCTCCAAGGCGATCGAGCTGATCGACAAGCTCCGGAGCCTGCTCGATCAGAATGGCGCCTCCGCCGGCACGGCAGGCGGCTCCACGACAGGATCGGAAGAAGGAACAGCCGGAGAAACGACAGGAGAAGCTTCCGAGGGAACGACGGCAAGCGGCAACGCCGGTTCCGCCACTGTCTCCAACAAGGATGCTGCCAAGGCCGGCGATCTGCTCGCCGAGCTGCTGAAGATGGTCGGACAGCAGCAGCGTTAAGCTTCCGCAACTGGCAAAAGGCAGCCCGGACCGTGGTCCGGAGCTGCCTTTTCCTTTCTTATTCGCCGTCAGTTCCCGCCGGATTCCGCTGCCTGGACTCTATCCGCATACGCGGCCATCGCATCGCGCATAAAGACGGCCAGACCGTCGCCGAACCTGTCGATGCTGGCGGTGAAGCGCGCATCGTCGACGTACATCCGGCCGAGTCCGCGGAACATCTCCGGCGTATACACGCTGAAGGTCTGGAGCATGCGGCACCACTCCCCGATCGCCTCCTGCGCCTCGGCGGAATCCGGCTGCAAATGCCGGACAGCCGCCAGCCGCCGATAAACCTCGTTGAACGCTTCCCGGTCCTGCTTCGTCATGCCCTGCGCGGCTGCCTTCGCCTCGTCGACCTTCAGGTCTCCCCAGCGCTCGCGCGCTTCCTTCTCATAAGGATTGGACGAGAAGTCGAATCCTTCAAACCTTTCCTTGCCGCTCATCTTCATCTCTCCTTCGGCATGCCGCAGCGTCTTGTCGACGGTGCGGATCATGGCATCGAGCCTCCTCCGCTTCTCCAGCAGCATATCCCGGTGCAGCCGCAGCGCTTCGGCCTCCGAGAAGTCCGGATCCTGGAGGATCGACTTGATCTGCTTCAAAGGGAATCCGAGCTCGCGAAAGAACAGGATCTGCTGCAGCATCGCGAGATTCCGGTCGGAATACAGCCGGTAGCCGGATTCCGTCGCTTCCTCCGGATGAAGCAGCCCGATCTCGTCGTAATGATGCAGCGTGCGCACGCTGATGCCGGCCAGCTCCGCCGCTTCCTTCACCTTGAGCATGTTCGCGTCTCTCCCTTCTGCCTCAGGATAAGGCCTCACGCTGCGTGAGAGTCAACAGCATCTTCCTATGTTATAGTAAGAAAAAGAATACGCGGGGACAAGCCGGCCATCGTTGGCGCCGGAAAGGGCAGGACAAGCCTCTTTCCGCATTGGCGCGGGCAAGGCCGCAGGCTTGCATAGAGAGTTCCCGGAAAGGCTGTGCGACATGATGATGGCGTTTGGCGGAAAAATTCGAAGGATTACGCTGCTCGGCTCCCTCTCCCTGCTGCTGCTGGCCGCCGCTTGCGGCAGCGGGAAGCGGGGACAAGGACGCTCCATCCGGCGGCGGGGGGCATTCCAACCATGGGGACGGCGAGGTCCATACTGTCAGCGGCGACCTGCAGGAGACGACGGCTTCGGCTTCCGCGCTGCCGAAGTTCCTGGACGGACAGCCGGAGCAGGTTCGGCTCGTCTATCAGGCTGCCGGCCAGGCGACGGAGCTGCTCTCGGGCATGCCGTGCTACTGCGGGTGCATGGAAAGCTCCGCCGGCCACAAGAGCAACATGAACTGCTTCGTCCATGAAGTGAAGGAGGACGGCTCCGTGGTCTGGGACGACCACGGCACCCGCTGCGGCGTCTGCCTGCAGATTGCGGCCCAGTCCATCAGCATGCTGGCCGAAGGCAAAACTCCTGAGCAGATCCGGGAGTCCATCGAAGCGCAGTACAAGGCTTCCTGATCCAAGGAATGCCGGATGCCGGATTGTGGGCAGGATCCAGCAAACAAAAAGAGGCTGTCCGGGACGTTCCCGGGCAGCCTCTTCTCTATTCGCGGCATGAGCATGGCCTGTCATGAACCTTTCCGCCCATGAACCAGGCTGCCAGGCGTTATTTCAACGTTTTGGCTTTCAGGTTGATATGCGCGCAATCCGTGCCGTTGATGTTGTTGAAGATGAAATCAAGCTGGTAATCGCCGCGCACATAGCTGATTTTCTTCTGCTGCGTCTTGCCCGTCTTGAAGATGACGGACGCGTCCGGCGCTCCCCACTGCTGCACGAGAAGCTTGACCGTAATGCCGCCGATATTCGTCTGGCGCTCCACGTTCGTGCCGAAGTAGCGCATCTCGCGGATTTTATTCAGCTTGTAATTGAAGGCGTAGCCGGGATGGCCCATGTCCGCCGTATATACGTCGAATCCGTCCGAGTCCTTCATCGGCACCATTGGCGCTCCGATCGTCTTGACGACAGTCTGGCGGGTGGTCTTTCCGACCGTGAAGGAGTTGAAATCAGGGAACTGGCCCTTGAGAGCCGGTTTATAAAAGCTGTTCAGCTTGGCAGCGGCCTGGTCATGCGCCGATACGGCAGCGGTGGAAGCAGCCGCATGGGCGGAAGAGAAGGGCAGCGCGGATCCGGCGCTGGCCAGAACCCCGGCGGCGAGAACGGCGAAGGCGGTTTTTTTCGTCCAATGCATGTTCATGATGAAGACCTCCTGTAAATTGGGGTATGGATACCCTTACCCATTTTAGAGATAAACTATTTACCTCGTAATGGATTCATAGCTACCCGACGTCCCTGCCGGGAGAATTGTTGCACGAATTCCCCCGTAGGCGATCAGGCAATTTATCCCTCGGATTCCGAACCCGCTCAAGAATCCACGATAATCGGACTCTCCTTGGCGACGCTCCCGGACCGCCTGGACCCTCTCCGCGTAGAGCTGGTTGAGATCGGCTGCCGAATACTCGACCTTGCCGTGCCAGGCGGCGTAATCCGGCAAAAGTGCAAAAGCCTTGCACAGCAAAAATGCGAAAGCCTTCACTCCGAAAAGAAGCGGCGACGATGGCGAGCATGTCCGAATCGTCGTCGGCAAGAAGAATATTCATAAACTCTCCTTCCGTAGCAGGTCCAGGATCTGCATGCTGCTCCAAACCCGGTCTGTCCCTACCTAGAATGAGCGGGCTCCCGATTAGGCCCGATAACCACACTGTCCCCGGCGCCCGGGTCCGCCGATCCTGGTTGACGGACAAAAAAAAGCCCGGCAGGCTGCTCAGCAGCCCGCCGGACCTTGACATTCATAATGCTCTTCTCCGCTCGAAGCCTTGTCTCAGTACGTCCACCAGTTCCCCGACATGACGATCATGGAGAACAGCTTGATGCTGTCCTCGTAATAGCCTTCGGCCGCGCTGCCCGCCGTCTTGGTCCACACGGAGTTCAGCCAGGCTTGGTTGGAGGAATCCGTCATGGCGCTGACACCGAACGGGGCGAAGAAGGCTCCGCTGTTGTAATCTCCTTTGACGCCGCCCGTGAGCGTGTAGCCGTCCTTGATGGAGGATGGATTGCTCGACGTCTTCGACTGGATCCAGCTGTTCATTTTCTTGAGCTGGCTCAGTGCCCGGCTGTCCCCGCTGAGGAGATAGTCGGTCGTGATCCGCCATGGCGTCCGGCAGGAGTTGTAGTTGTAATTGCCGTCCTGGTCGCTCTCCAGGAAGTTGGCCGGAGCCGGCTTGTAGGTGCCGCCGGAATAGACGACGAAGTCGGGAAGCAGGCCTGTCGTGGAGCTGTTGTTCGCAAAGATCGTATTGATGATGGAATAAGTCTGGTTCGCCACCTGGTCCCAGCGGGTGTCGCCCGTCGCGGCCTTGAACGCCTTGAGATGGTTCAGCATGAAGTCGGAAGGCCGCGTCGCCGTCGCTTCCGTGCCGCTCGTCGCCCAGTCGCCGAGGCGCAGCGTCCAGCGCGACTGGTTCACGTCGCTCTGCATGATCGCATTGATGACCGACTTGGCCGCGGACAGATAGTTGATCGTTCCCGCGCTGCCCCACTGGCGGTCGGCCAGCAGCAGCGAGTAGGCGATGTCCATATCCCCGTCCGTGGCGGAATCGGCGCCTTCGATGTTCTGGAAGCTGCTGTTCTGCTTCCAGGCCATGAGCGCGGAATTGTTCGTGCTCGGATGGGCTTTGTAGTAGGCGTACAGGCCGTCGAAATACGTTTTGGCGCTGCTGTCCGCACCCGCCATGAGCACCGTCAGCAGCATGCCGTAGCCATGGGCCTCGGATACCGTTTCGCCGGCGTCGTTGTATTTTACGTAATATTTGCCGCTGCCCGCCGTCTTCAGGTAATTGCTCTTCCAGGTATTCCACTTGCTCTGGACGGAGCTGTCCATGGCGCTCTGCGTGACGTTGGTCGGCTTGATGGTGCCCGCCGTATAGGCGGTATGCTGCGGGAACGGCCGGCTTTCCCCGGCGCCGAAGGCGATTCCTGCCGGCAGCATGACGACGCACAGCCCCATGGCGATAAGCGTTCTCATTTTCGGTTGGATTTTTCCTTTTGCCATTCCTTTGATTCCCATTACATCATTCCTCCTCATTCAAGATCTTCTTGCCAGCGGTCAACCTCGGTTCCATGGCGAACTGCCTCTGCGATGCCCGTTTGCCTGCCTCACCTCCTTCAAAAGGGTCCGGCATGGACAGCCCCGGCGCCTGCATGGAAAGGCAGGATCGCCGGAATGCTTCCAAGCTCATTCATGTCTATCCGCCGGGCGGCGACGTCGATTCGCGCACGACCAGCTCCGGCTTCAGCTCGAGCTGCTCCGCTCCGCCGCCCCCGAGCGAGGCGAGCAGCAGCTCCACCGCCCGGCGTCCGATCTCCTCCGCCGGCTGCCGCACCGTCGTCAGCTTCGGCCGGAACTGCGAGGCGATGATCTGGTCGTCGAAGCCGACGACCGACACATCCTGCGGAATGCGGATGCCCGCCGTCTTGAGGCGTCCATCATGCCCAGCGCGGTATAGTCGTCGGCTGCGAATACCGCCGTCGGCAGCCTTCCCGCCGATATCCACCTGTCGGCGGCTTCCAGCCCCGAAGAGATCTGGAACTGGCCCGGTTCGATCGAGAACGGCTCCAAGCCCGCCTCGAGCATCGCCTGCCTGAATCCCCTCTCCCGCTCGCGGCTGCTGAGGAACAGCTCCGGGCCGGCGATATGGGCGATCTGCCGATGCCCGAGGCCGATGAGGTGGTTCGTCGCCATCAGCGCCCCGGCGTAGTTGTCCACGACGATGGCCGGCACGGCCGGCGCCGGATGCTGATGGTCGATCATGACATAGGGAATGCCCCGCTTTTCCAGCTCCTTGCGGTCCTCCTCCTCCCTCATCGGAGAGAGCAGGATGACGCCGTCCACATGCTCCTCCTGGAACAGCAGCGGAGAGCCGGCCGGCTCCTTGTCCGTGGAGACCGACAGGGTGAGAAAGTAGCCGCGTTCGGCAAGCCTCTCGCTGATGACCTTCACGACGGCGTCGAAAAAGGAGTCGTCCAGCGTCGAGAGCTTCATTCCGATCAGGCTCGTTTTGCCCTTGGCCAGGCTGCGGGCAGCGGCCTTGGGCCGGTAGTCCAGCTCCTGCATGACCTGCAGCACCTTCTCCCGGTTTTTCTCCCGCACGGAAGGATCGTGGTTGAGGACGCGGGAGACGGTGACGACCGAGAGTCCGGATTTTTTGGCGACATCGTAAATGCTTGCTTTCATGATTGCGTTTGGCTCCTTGCGGCGTAGGATGTCTGCAGGCTGGCGGACCCGGCCCGGCCTACTTGTTGACCCGGCCGAGCAGCTTCTGCAGTTTTTGCTGAAGTCCCGGCAGCACTTCCTCCGGCTTTTTGTCGCCGTTCTCGACGCTCGCCAGCTCGTTGATGAACAGCTCGTTGATTTGGGAATAGTTGTCGATCAGATGGTTGTACGATTCGAAGCCGTATTTGTATGCGCCCTCGTATACTTGCTTGATCTGCGCCGCATCGATGCCGTCGAAGTGGGCGTAGTACGTCTCCGCCGCCTCCTGGTTGACGGGCGGATTGCCGCCGGACAGGTCGATGGACTTCTTCTGCACCTCGGTGGATACGAGATATTTGATCCATTCCAGCGCTTCCTTCGGATGCTTGGAATCCTTGAGCACGAACAGCGGATCGATATAGAGGACGCTGCGCACCTTCGGATTCGGGCCCTGCGGAACGGCCGCCACGCCGACCTTGAAGTTGAAGTCGCTCGATGCGGCCAGGCTCCACGAGCCGACGACGGACATGCCGATCTTGCCGGAGAGGAACGGGTCGCCGAATTGGCCCGCGACGGATTTGCTGAATGCCGGCGAAGGCGATACATGCTGATCCCAGATCAGGCCGTATATCTTTTTGTAGGCGTCGATGACCTCCGGCTTGTCGAGATTGACCTGGGACGGCTTGCCGCCATTGGTCCAGGTGTCGTCCGAGTAGACATTGGCGCCGAAGTATTGAGGGCGCTGGTCCCGCTCCCCGAAGCCGAAGTCGAGCCCGTACTGGGCCTCCGCCAGGTTTTTGGAGTCGACCGTCATCGCCTTGGCGTCCTCCACCATTTTATCAAACGTCCAGCTCTTGTCCTCATAATCCGTCGGCGGGTAAGAGAGGCCGGCCTTGTCGAACATATCCTTGTTGTACAGCAGGACGGAAACATAGCTGTTCAGCGGGATGCCGTACGTCTTGCCGCCGACCTCGTAGATCTTCATCACGTTGTCCGGAATATTGTAGTCCGAAGCCTTGAAGTCCCCGAGATACGGCGAGAGATCCATCAGCATGCCCTTGTTGTAATATTCCATGAAGCCGCCGTAGCCCCACTGGGAGGTGACGTCAGGCGAATTCTTCGCCGCGATGGCGGACTGCAGCTTGGAATCGAACTGCTCGTAAGGCGCCTTGGTCACCTTGATCTTGATGCCGGGATGCTTGGCTTCAAAGTCGGGAATGAGCTTCTCCACGAAGGTCCGGTCCGGGGAATCGATCGTGTAATGCGTAATGGTGACCGTATCCCCTGCCGAGCTGCCGCTGCCGGAGCAGCCGGACAAGACCGCTGTCAGGAGCGCGGCTGCTGCCGCCGATTTGGCGAGCTTTCGTGCAGGCTTGGCCGCTCGCTCGGCGAGCTGTCCTGCTGGCTTGGGTTCCCTTTTGGCGAGCTGTTCTGCACTTTTGGCGAGCTGTCCTGGTTTGGTTTCGTTCATGGATATCGTCCTCCCTGGATGGTGGTAGATGGATGAAGAGCGGTGAACCGTTCTATAGTCTGACGGCATTCCTCCGCAGAAGCCGGGCTGCGGCTGCGGCCGTTCCTTCTAATGCCTCCATGCGCCGCATGATCGGGATTGGAGCAAAGCCTGGCTGCGGCAACGGCCGTTCCTTCTAGCGCCTCAACGCGCTGCATGATCGGCAATGGGGGAATGTGAAGGATTGGCGGAATATGAGGCATTGTTTGGCCGGCAACGGCCGGCAAGCGAGGTCTACTTGATGCCGGTAAGGACGATTCCTTCCACGAATCTTCGCTGCGCGACGGCGAACAGGAGGATGATCGGCACCGCTGTCAGCATCGACGCGGCCATGAGCAGATTCCACGGAGCGAGCCGGAACTTGGAGGACATCATCGAAGCGAGGCCGATCGGCAGCGTGAAGTTCTCCTGGGAGTCCAGGTAGAGCACCGGCGTGAGCAGATCGTTCCAGCTGCCGATGAAGGTGAAGATGGCCACTGTCGCCATGGCAGGCCCGGCCAGCGGCAGCGTCAGGTTCCAGAACAGCCGGAACTCGCCGCAGCCGTCGATCCGTCCCGCCTCGTACAACTCCGACGGCATGGTCGAGAAGAACTGCTTGAGCAGGAAAATCATGTACGCGGAACCGAAGAAGTTCGGCAGAATGAGCGGCAGCAGCGAATCGTGAAGGCCGAGCTTCGTGAAAAGCAGGAACTGCGGAATCATGATGGCCGGATAGGGAAGCATCATCGTGCTGAGCACGAGCAGGAAGAGAAGCCCGCTGGCCTTTGTCCGGTATCGGGCAAAGCCGAAGGCGACCAGCGCCGAGCTCAGGACGGTGCCGACGACGGCCGACACGGCGACGATCAGGCTGTTGGCATACTGCTGGCCGAACTTGATCTCTCCATTGCGGAACAGCTCCGCGTAGTTGCCCCATGCGGGGGCTTTCGGGAACAGCTGAGGCGGATAGACGAGCAGCTCCTTGCTCGTCTTCAACGATGTCGACACCATGAAGGCGAGAGGCGACAGCATCGCCGCGGTGGCCAGCAGCAGCAGGATCAGGCTGACGGCCTTGCTCCAAGCCTGCTCTCTTCGTCCGGCGCGGGAAGCAGGCGTAGCCTGCAGGCCGGCAGTTGCGGATGGACTCATCGGATCAGCGGCTCCCTTCGTAGTAGACAAACCGGTTCGACGCCTTGAGGATGAACCAGGTAATGAGCAGCACCGCCGCGAGCAGAAGCCAGGCCATAGCCGATGCATAGCCGTAGCGGAAGTTTTTGAAAGCGCTTATATATATGTTGTAGACGTAGAACCAGGTCGTGTAATTGGGGCCCCCCTGAGTGATCGTGTAGGCCTGCGTGAACACCTGGAACGAATCGATGATGCCGACGATGAGCTGGAACAGGAATACGGGAGAGATCATCGGCAGCGTCACATGCCAGAACGATCTCAGCCGGCCCGCCCCGTCGAGGCGCGCCGCTTCGAGAAGCGAGGCCGGAACGCCCTGCAGGCCGGCGAGGAAGATCAGCATGCCCGCTCCCATTCCCCAGAACGACATGACAATCAGCGCCCATAGGGCGAAGCGCTCGTCGAGCAGCCAAGGAATCGGGTCCATCCCGAACAGGGACAGCACATAGTTGAACGGACCCGCCTGAGGATTGAAGATCCAGGTGAACAGCAGCGACATGGCGACGCCGGAGATCATGCTCGGGAAATAGATTGCGGTGCGGAAAAAGCCTTGGAAAGGAACCTTCTGGTTGATGAGGATGGCAAGCAGCAAGGAAAGGAGCAAGGTGAGCGGAACGCTGATGAAGGTGTACTTGAGCGTGACGGCGATTGAATTCCAGAACTGCTCGTCATGGAACAGCTCGCGGAAGTTGCCCAGTCCGACCCATGCGGGCGCGTGGATGACGTCGTAATCGGTGAAGCTGTAGTACAGCGAGGCGAGGATGGGCAGCAGGGTGAGCACCGCAAAGCCGATCAGCCAAGGCGATATGAACGCGTAAAAGGCTCGGCTCTGTGAGGCTCCAATCGTTTTTTTCATCATGGGGACCCTCTCTTCGACAAAAGTTAAAGCGGTTTAACTTTTACGGCAAAAAAATGGATCGCAGCCGAGGGTACCTTCTTCCCCGGGACAGGATCGGGGGCACCGGCCAACGAAAGTTAAACCGGTTTAATTTATTTGATTGATGTCAGTATATTTCACAGCTGTAATTTTTGTCAACAACCAAAATCGAGCCGGCTTCTGGAGGAACGAGTGGGACTGCTCTATGCTTCGGTTTGGCGTTGGCGATGGCAAGTTAGATAGGACGCCGATCAAGGCAGACGGGATCGCCCTTCCATCGAGGCAGCTGTTTTCGCCTTTGGTCGACTCAAATTTAAGGCGCCTGCTGCTAGACTTCATGGCCGCGGATTACAGAGTAAGGCATTGATGGAATGCGGATCGGACATACGTTCCGCTATTTGACTCATTTAGACGAAAAAGAGGATTTATCGGACATACGTTCCGCTATTTCTCCATTCTTACTCCCATACCGATACGTTTTGCAGGAATAACGGATTCTATGTCCGATAGGACTTGAAATTCGTCTATTTTCCCTAAATAACGGATCCTATGTCCGCTAAAATAGAAAAGTTGTCGTTTTCATTTCCATTCTGCCTCATTCCAGCTACATGCCGAAAGAGTGTTGCAGGTATCATGCCGCAGCAGCTCTAATTGCTTCCTTCCCGCGTTCTCTCCACTTTTCTTCTTCCGATTTCCGTTCTATTTCCTGTTCCATTTCCTGTTCCATTTCCTGTTCCATCTCCTGCTCCATTTCCGATTCCTGCTCCGTTTCCGATTCCTGCTCCATTTGCGTTTCCTGCTCCATTTCCTGTTCCATCTCCTGCTCCATTTCCGATTCCTGCTCCGTTTCCGATTCCTGCTCCATTTCCGTTTCCTGCTCCATTTCCTGTTCCATCTCCTGCTCCATTTCCGATTCCTGCTCCGTTTCCGATTCCTGCTCCATTTCCGTTTCCTGCTCCATTTCCGTTTCCTGCTCCGTTTCCGCTGCCTTCACTTGCCTGCTGTGACGCTGCCTGCTTCATTTTTTGTTAAGCTCTTGATTCCTGCACGAATGGTACGCCCGGCGTTTTTCATACACATCCGGGAGTTTCCTATTGCTGGCGCGATTTTTTCTGAAATGCCTGCCATACATGTTCCCCAAGCCTAGCCGGCATTTCTGCCGGGCAGCAGACAAACAAAATGAAAGACATGCCTTTCGGCATGTCTTTCAGGCAAATCTTTTATCTACCCGGCTGAATTCCCAACCGTCCCACACTTCTTGCCGGAGATCAAATCCGCTCGAACAACAGATACTCCAGCCGCAGAGATGCTCCCCGCGCCTTGACGACGATCCGGTGCGCGCCTTCCTCCAGCGCCGGCAGCTCAGCGTCCTGGACGGCCGCGTCCCAGCCTCCTCCCGGAGACAGCTCCGCAAGCGGATGCCCGTCCAGCTCGATCAACGCTTTGCCTGCCGGATCGAGCGTCACCGCCTGAAGCTTAAGGCGATACCGCGAAGCTTCCGCCTGGTCAGCCGAATGCGCCTCGTCCACCTCATCCCGCTCCGCAGCCCCGGACCCGCCGCGGACGGTAAAGTCATAGGCCGCCCATTCGCCATCCTTCAGCTCAAGGCAAAGCCCTCCCTCGGTATCCCAGCGATGCCAGCCCGGCTCCGTAGGAGGCAGCTTCGGCCGGCCGTCGAGATAGCGGATTTCCATGCCGTCTTCCTTGCGATAGCCGCTCTCCCATTCCTTGGCGCCCGTGCTTCCAAAGCTGCGGCCCGCTCCGTCGTAGCCGTAATGGATGGCCGGGATGCGGACCGGCAGCCTGCGGAACAGGGCGTTCACGACCTCCGGATGATAGTCGCATGCCTCCAGCGGAAGGCCATCCAGATAAGCGTTCAGAATAGCACGGGCCTCCGACACATCCGGCTTCTCTCCGCCGTCCAGATAGGCGCCGAGCTTCTCCCAGCCCTCCGGCTTGATTACCGAGCATGGGGAGTTGATCGTGTCCATCTTCTTCCACGTCCAGAAGTTCCAGCTGATGCCGTGGTCCTCGAACAGCCGGAACGCTCCCGCATACCAATCCAGATCGTTCTCGCCGCCCTCTCCCATGAAGATCGGCACGTTCCATTCCTCGCGGAAATCGAGGTACTTCCGGATGCTTTCCGTATCCGGGTTGTTCCAGTATTTATGGAACTGATAGAGTACGTTGCCGTCCAGCTTCTCGGTGAAAATCGACCAGTCGGTCGACCAATGGACGCCCTCCAGGATGATCATATGGCGCTCGTCCACTTGGCGGATGGCGGCGATCATGTCCCGGTACAGCGGCTCGGCTTCTCCGTTGTACTGTCCGTGATACTCCGGCAGCGGCTCGTTCAACAGGTCGTAGCCCGCCACGATCCACTCGTCGCGGTAGCGCCCGGCCAGCATGCGCCACATGTCGATGGCCGCCTGCCGATGCTCCGGAGAGATGTAGAGCTCGGGCAGATCCTTCTCGGAATCGTCGATATTGGCTCCCGTCTGGCCGCCCGGCGCTCCGTGCATATCCAGAATGACGTACAGCTTCCATTTGCGGCACCAGCCGATGACGTCATCGAGCAGCTTCAGCGCTTCCTCATTGTAGCCTTGGGCATTCCGCTCCCCTTCCAGCAGCATCCTCGCATTGAAGGGAACCCTCACGGAATTGAACCCCTCCAGAGCCATCTGCCGGATATCGGCCTCCGCCGTGTAGCGGTCATGATACGTCCTCCAGAATGCCTGCGCATCCTCTTCCCCGATCAGGTCCGCCACCATCCGCTCGATGCGCCGCGGCCGGTCGCCTCCCTCAGGCAGCTTCCACATATACCCTTCCGGAAGCAGCCAGCTTCCAAGACCCGTTCCGCGCAGGATCAGATCCTCGCCCCGGCCATTGACCAGCCGCTTTCCTTCCGCTTTTACCCAGCCTTCCACTTCCTGCTGACGGCTCTCCATTTCCGGTTCCTCCCTGGAATAAAGTAATCGGTTACATATGAAATCAATCGGATCATCTTTGTTCCGGCATCTTCAGGAGCGACGGCGAAATCATGCTTCTGCCGCCGCCAGGTCATATCCTAAATTAGACTCGTGCTATTTAAATCCATGCTTCACAAGCTTCAGCTGCCGCCAGGTCAGGAGCGTCCCGCTCCATGCGCCAGCTGGCGGCTCCGGTACTCCAGCGGCGTGATGCCCTCCACTTCCTTGAACACTCGCGTAAAATGCTTCACGTTGTCGAAGCCCGACATCGTGCTGATTTCGTACACCTTCCGATCGGAGGTGCCCAGCAGCTCCTTGGCCTTGGCCAGCCGGAGCCTGCGCAGGTACACCGAGAAGCTCTCCCCGGTGTATTCCTTGAATGCTTGGCTGAAATAGGTGTAGTTGAGCGAGATATGGTTGGACACTACGGCCATGTTCACATCGCTGGCGAAATGCTCATGCAAATATTCGACCGCCTTCTGCATATCCTTGCGCTCGCCATGGGCGCCCCGGACGCCGGCGACATATTCGTCGAGGCGCTCCAGCAGCTGCTCCACCAGACGGTAGTAGTCGTCGAAGCGGTCGAAGTTCTCGATATGGCCAGCGCGGCGGTACAGCCTCAGAATCTCGATGGACTCCTCGCCGTAATGGCGGAAGACGCTGTCGAACACCTCTTCGTTCAGGACGCGGCTGATCGCCTCCAAATACCCGATCTCGCAGCGGCTCACCGTCCGGATATCCAAAATCTGCTGCAGCAGCCGCTTCATCTCCTGCAGCTTGCCCGTCCCGAGAATGTTGGATAGTCTTCGGACGGCATCGACAGGAACCGGACAGCCGGAACTTCGGTCGCCAAGCCCGGCATAGGAGAGCAGCTCCGACTCCGGATACAGCAGGAAGTATTTCAATACCTGCCTGGCCTGGCTGTAGGAGCGGCGCAGCTGGGCGATTCCCGAAGCTCGGGAGCTGAGCGCCATCCGGGCCGCCAGCAGAGCGTTGCCGGACAGCTGCTCCGACAGCCGCCGCAGCAGCCCTTCAGCCGCTGCCGCGATCACCAGCAGACCTTCCCGGTCCCGGCATGCCGTCCAGCGTTCTTCTTCTCCGCCAAGCATTTTCACCGCCCTCACGATCAGGGAAAGCGCATCGGCCCCGGCAGAGTCGGGAATCTTCAGCAGCCCGACGGAGTAGCCCTCATCCAGCCAGCCGAGTCCGGCGCCAGTCAGCCTGCCGCGTATTTCCTCGACATCAATGCGGTCCTGGGACAACACATAGGCGAGCTGTCCGCCGGCCTCGTCTCCATTGCCGGCAGGAGATGAAGCCGCCGCTTCTTCCCGTCCCTTGCGGCGCTCGGCTTCTTCCTCCAGCCTCTCGAGCACGGCAAACAATTCCTCCCTGACGATCGGCTTCAGCAGATATTCCTTCGCTTGATATCGGATGGCTGCCCGGGCATACGGGAAATCGTCATGGCCGCTCAGGATGATGACCGCAGGAATAGCCGGCAGCTCCTGCATTCGCTCCAGCAGGCCGATACCGTCCATAACCGGCATCCGTATGTCCGTGATCATGATGTCGATCGATTCCCTGGCGAGCAGCTCCATGGCCTCACGGCCGTTCTCGGCAAACAAATACGAATACTTGCCCGCGAATTGCCGGTCGATCATGGCCTGCAGGCCGAGCCTGATGTTCTTCTCGTCGTCGACGATGAGCAGACTAAGCATCAGCGATGTTCTCCCCCCGTGTTAGAATCAGTTGCGGCAAGGTCATGACCACTTTTGTAAAGCTTCCTTCGATGCTCTCGATCCGGATGCCGTACTCGCGGCCGTAGCTCATGACAAGTCTATGGTCCACATTGCGCAGTCCGATGCCGCTCCCCTCCCGCCTGCCTCCTTGCACGCGGCTCCTCAGCTCCTGATAGTCCGCTTCCTCCATCCGCAGCATGCCGGAGAGCATGCGCAGCTTCTCTTCGGGAATGCCGGCGCCGGAGTCGGTCACTTCAATGATGCATTCGTTCATCCGAATCGCGGCGGACACCGTAACCGTCAGACGGGAGGTGCCCGATTCGCCGTCCATCCCATGCTTGACGGCATTCTCCACGATCGGCTGGAGCGACATCTTGAGCACCTCCTGGTCCATGCATTCCGGGGGAATGTCCAGCTTCAGCTCGAGTCGGCCGTCATAGCGGACATTCATGATCGCCATGTAATTCTGGATATGCTGGATCTCGTCCCGCAAGCGCACATGCCCCTTGGTCCATTGAAGGCTGTAGCGCATCATGCCGCCGAGCGACGTCAGGGAATCGGATATCGTGTACTGCCCCTCGATCTCCGCCAGCATTTTGAGATTCTCCAGCGTGTTGTAGAGAAAATGCGAATCGATCTGGTTTTTGAGCGAGCGCAGCTCCGCCTCCTTGGATGCCGCCTGCCGGTTGACCTGATCGACGATCAGCTCATTGATCTTCTTGAGCAGCTGCCGGTAGTGATGGCCGAGCTCGCCGACCTCGTCGTTGCCCGTCACGGGCACATCCACGTGAAAGTCGCCGCGGCGCACCTTCTTCATGGAATCTCTCAGGACGCGCAGACGCTTCAGAATGATCGACTGCATGAAATAGGAAAGCAGGCTGAGGACGGCGACGAGCACGACGATCATGATGACGAGGTTGCCGCGGGTTCGCTGGATGTCGGCCAGAGTGTCCGTCCGGTTGACGAGATTGACGAGATGAATGTCCAGCATCGGGACATACGTGTGGATAGCCAGATAGGATTGGCCTCCCTCGGAAAAGGCGGAGATGGCATTGGCTTCCGAATTCGTCAGCTTCACATGCCTCAGCAGGCTCTCCGCCGTATTGCTCTCGTAGATCGGCGCTCCACGGTCGGTGTACACAATGCCGTTGCGCCCCACTACAAGCAGCCGCGAGGTCGGATCCTGAACGCTGCCGAACGTCTTGTTGAAGAAATTCTCCAGCTCCATGCTGACTTCCAGGATGCCGTTGTGGGTCGTGTCGTCGGGGTATTTGAATTCCCGGAGCAGGGACACGTACGGAATTTCCACAAAAGGACCGGCCGTCGAATTGGAAAGGACGGAACGGTCGTTCTGAAGCTCCCACCAGACCATGCCCTTCTGCTGCTTGACCGTATCGTACCAGTACTTATTCTTGATTCGGCTCTCGTTGAGGATGACCGGCCAAAATTCATGCACGTACGGATTGTTGTTGAACAGACGGATATTGGCGATGCGCGGGTTGTTGAACAGGAAGTTCTGGAACATGCTGAACGTCTTGGTCTTGAACTCCAGCAGCCAGGCGGTATCCAGGTCCTCCTGCGTCTGGAGGTAATCGACCATCTCCCGGTTGGACAACGCCATCTGGCCCGTCCATTCCATCAGCTCCATATTGTTGCGGATATTCGTCTTCTCGATATCCAGGATGCTCTCGTTCTTCTTGGTCAGCTCCCGGATCGAGTAGTCGGACACCCCGTGAAGCGTATACCAGGCGAACAGCACCACCGGCACGATGATGATGAGCACGAAAGAAGCGATCAGCTTCACCTGCAGGGGAAGACTTCCCGCATAATCCCGAACTGTTGCCGTCAACTGCCTGCCCGCTCTCGCCACGCCGCCTTCACATCCCGCCTCATGATGGTACAAGCCCGGACATCCGCCTCGGAAGGAAGCGGACGGCCAGGCTTGATGGATTGATCTCTATCGGCCAGAGCCGGATGGATTACTTGCTGAAGGATTCGAGCTTTTTCAGGTTGGACTCGAATGCGCTTTGACGGTAGGCATCGATCGCTTCCTGTTCGCTGCGGTCCTTCAAGTATTTATTGAAGATTTCGTCGAATTCGGCATCGGACTTCGCCAGCAGCATCTTCGGCAGAGCCTTGCCCCATGCACGGGCGTTCTTGCTTCCAGCTACGCCTTCCTTGCTGGTCGCGGCCGGATCCAGGTTGTCGTATTCAGCCATGCTGATCGACTTGCCCTTCGTCCAGTCTTCCATCTGCTTGGAAGGCTCGACGCTAGGAGGCGCCCACTGCAGGTTCATGTTCGTATCCATGAGCATCCAGTACGTATACGAAGCGCCGTATTTCTGGTCGAACGCCGTGCGGTCCTTGTTGAGCAGGTCCAGCACTTCCGGCTTGAACTGGTCTTTTCCGTCGATTGTATCATAGGTGACGCCTTTCTCACCAAGATACATATCTTTATTTCCTTCTTCGCTCATCAGGTAGCTGAGGAACGCGATGGCGCGTTTTTTGTCCTTGACGTTTTTGGAGATCAGCGTGACCGTCCAGCCGGAGATGCCAGGACCGGACAGCGTCGGCTGGTCGCCGGCAGCGTTCTTCGGTCCGTCTACGGCGATGTAGACCATGTTCGGATCTTTCTGGAACAGCTGCGTATTCTGCGCCGCGAAGTCGGAGCGCTGGTAGAGCATCGCGAAGTAGCGGCCTTGCGCGATCTTCTCTTCCATTTGCGGACGCTTGTCGATGAAGATGTCCTTCGCCAGCAGTCCGTCCTGGTTCGCTTGGCGGAATACTTTCAGCCATTTGAGGTATTCGGGATCCTGGCGGCGGTCGTACAGCTTGCCGTCCTTCACCTGAGGGATGGCCAGGAAGTTCTGCAGATAGCCTTCGAGCGAGTAGTTGCCCGTCTCCGTAAATTCATGCAGGCCGAGCGGGATGAGCGGCTGGCCGTTCACATCCGGGAATTTCTCCTTGGCCAATTTAAGCGCATTCAGGAATCCTTCCGGCGTGCTCATATCCGGCTTGCCCAGCGCCTCGTACATGTCCTTGCGGACGGCGAATGTCTGGTTGGAAGTGAAATTCTCCCCGTATTTCTCGTAGTCGGCCGGAGAGGACGATGCGTTCGGGTAGCCGTACACATTGCCGTCATCCTTCGTATACCAGCCCAGCTTGGCCGGGTCGGCAACCTTGAAGAAGTACGGATCGTATTCCTTGGCCAGCTCGTTGAGAGGCAGCACCAGCTTGCCCTCGATCATCTTGCGGACGCCTTCCTCGTACCAGCCGAGCGTGATGAAGTCAGGCAGCGAGCCGGAAGCCATCAGCGTATTCAGCTTCTCGTTCTCGTTGCCGGCCGGCACGATGAAGTTCAGCTTGACGCCGGTTTTCTTCGTGATGTACTCGGCCGTGGCGTCTCCGCCCCATTTCTTGTTGAACCAGCTGAAGTTCATGTACCAGTCGAACGTGATCGGAGAGGTGTCCTGCTTCCAGGCCGGCTCGTCGCTACCTGCCGGAGCCGGGGATGCCGAAGCTTCCGTGTTGGCCGCCGGTGCCGACGGTGCCGGCGATGCGGACCCGTCGGCTCCCTTGTTGCTGCCGGCATTATTGCCGCCGCCGGAGCAGGCCGCGACGGAGAAGGTCATGGCCAGCGCCAGAAGCGTTGTTGCCACCTTACGCGTTGTTCCCATTGAAAGTTGCCCCTTTTCTATGGTTGATGAGTGCCATCTATATTATCAATCCCGCTCGGCGCGGAACGGATAACCCCTTTGACGTCAGCCCTTGAGGGAACCGACCATGAAGCCTTTGACGAAGTACTTCTGCAGGAACGGATACACGCACACGATCGGAGCGGTCGTGACGACCATCGTCGCCAGCTTCAGCGACTGGCTCGTTACGGTCTGGGTAACTCCGCTCGGCATGGCCCCCAGCATCTGATTCGAGCTGGACTGGGCGACGACCCGGTACAGGAACGTCTGGATCGGCTGCAGGTCCATGTTGTTCATGTAGATCATTCCGGTAAAGTAGTCGTTCCACTGGTAAACCCCGTGGAACAGGGCGATGGTGACGACGACCGGCATCGAGACCGGAATGACCACTCTCAGGAAGATCGTGAAGTCGTTGGCTCCGTCGATCTTCGCCGCCTCCTCCAGCCCGGCCGGAATTTCCCGGAAGAAGCTGAGGAAGATGATGAGGTCGAAAAAGCTGAACGCCGCCGGAATGATGTAGACAAGGAAGTTGTCCAGCATGTGGAGGTCGCGGATCAGCAGGTAGTACGGAATCAGGCCGCCTCCGAAGAACATCGTGATCGTGCCGATAATCATGTACACATTGCGGCCGATGAGTTCCCTTCGGCTCACGGCATAGGCGACCATCGCCGTGAACAGGACATGGATGGGAACCCCGAGAAGCGTCTTGGCCACCGTGATGCCCATGGCGGTCATGATGCCCTGGCTGCGGAAGACGGCTCCGAAGCTGTCCAGGCTGAACTGCCGCGGCCACCAGTAGATGCCGCCGCGCATGGCGTCCGCTCCGTCGTTGAAGGCGTTGACCAGAACGTACCAGATGGGATACAGCGTCAGGAAGCAAATGACGAGCATCAGGAAACCGTTGACGATGCCGAAGGCCGTTTCGCCGGGGCTTTGCCTTTTGAGGGTAAACATGGTTGTCACGGACCTCCTTTTAGAACAGCGAGTTGTTGTTGAGCTTCTTGGTGACGAAGTTCGCCCCGACGAGCAGGATGAGAGCGATGACGGACTTGATCAGGTTGACCGCCGTCGAGTAGGAGAAGCGGTTGTCGATCAGGCCGGTCTGATACACGTAATAGTCGATTACCGTACTGGCATCGGCGTTGAGCTGGTTGCGGAGCACGAGAATCTGGTCGAAGTTGGAGTTGAGGACGTTGCCGACCGCCAGGATGAACAGGATCGTGATCGTGCCCATGATGGACGGCAGCGTGATGTTGCGCATCTTCTGGAAGCGCCCCGCCCCGTCGATCGTGGCCGCCTCGTACAGCTCGGGAGACACGCTGCTGATGGCCGCAAGATAGATGATCGCCGACCAGCCGAGCTCCTTCCATATATCCGAGACGATGATGATGGACCAGAAATACTTCGGTTCGGCCAGATAAGTAATAGGGGAATCGATTACATGAAGCGACAGCAGAATTTTGTTGATGATGCCGACATCCGACAGCCAGGTGGCGAGGATGCCGCCCAGGATGACCCAGCTCAGAAAGTGCGGCAGGTAGGTGATCGTCTGCGTCCATTTCTTGAAGATGACGGACCGGACTTCGTTCAGCAGCAGCGCGAAAATAATCGGGAGCGGAAATCCGACGATCAGCTTGATCAAGCTGATGCCGAGCGTATTCTTGATGACGGTCAGCAGCATGTCGTCGTTCAGGAATTCCTTGAAATTGTCGAGGCCGACCCAGGGCGCCATCGACATCGGGAAAATGATGTCGTATTCCTTGAATGCGATGATGATGCCGTACATCGGAATGTAGTTGAAAACGATCATCCAGGCGACGCCGAGCAGCGCCATGATCTGCAAATACCTTTGGCTGTACAGCTTTCTCAGCCATTTCTGCCCATTTCCCATGCCTGCGGCTGTCCGAACGGCCGCCGCCTTCACCTGCGCGTCTGACTTCATTGCCTTGCACCTCCGTTGACTGTCCTCATTGTAAGCGCTTGACGCAGGGCATGAACAGGTGCCGGATTCTAGGTAAGGTTACTATTTTTCAGGTGGGTTCCAGCCGAAAATCGGATTCCGCTCCTCCTTCGCCTGTTCGGCTGGCGCGATCCCTCTTTCCTTCCTTCATAAAAAAGACATGATTTCGCAACATCTTGCCCATTGTGCATGTTTGCCCTGTGGGCAATACTATAAATAGGCGTTTATTGTAAATCGGGACGTCCCTGGGAAAGAGAGGTGCGCGCTTAAGAAGCAGAGCTATGAACAAACTTACCCTGCGTGAACTGAAAAAAGAAGCTACCGCCCACGCGCTGGCCGAAGCGGCTTTCGAGCTTGCTCTGGAGCATGGACTGGACGGCTTTGTCGTCGACGACATCGCGCGGCGCGCCGGCTACTCCAGAAGAACGTTCGCCAATTATTACACCTGCAAGGAGGAAGCGGTCGTCATGGCGGCCTTCGCCTTCAAGGAGAAGCAGGAGCCGATGGATCTGCTGAAGACGCTGCCGGAAGGCTCTCATCCGCTGGACGTCCTGTACCGGCTCATGACGATGCGGCTGACGGCAACGCTGATTCGGAGATTGCGCACGCTCGTGGCGCTGTCCAAGCGCTCGCCTTCCCTGGAGCCTTATATCCTCAGCCTTCTTCGCCGCTTGCAGCTGGAGGCGCAGACGACCTTGAACGATATTTCCCGCGGGAGATATCCCGAGGGCTACTCCCATCTCCTCGCCGGAGCCTTGTACGGAGCCGTGCTTCCTCTCATCGACGGGAGCCTCGACGTTCTCCTGCCGGACGAGCCGGAGACCGGCGCGACGGATGCGGTGTCGTTCGAGCATTATCTGGACACGGCCTTCGGTTACTTGCGGGGCGGCTTCTAGTCCGCTTCCTTCGTCCCGCTCAGCCTCAAGCCTTATCCGCTTTATTCCTCACCAATTAATCAACCATTCCGCGTCCTTCATCTTGTTCAACCAAAAGGAGAGATCTGCTGCTTATGTCCACATTTCTTTATCGGGCGGGAAAATCCGCCTACGACAAGCCATGGCGGTTCATCCTGAGCTGGGTCGCGATTCTCGGCGTCGTCCTCGCTCTGCTCGGAATCAACGGCATCCACGTCACCTCCGAGATGAAAATTGAAGGCACGGAATCGCAGAAGGTGCTTGATCAGCTGCAAAAAGAGCTGCCGGAAGCTTCCGGCGGACAAGCCAGCGTCGTATTCACCGCTCCAAAAGGCGAACGCCTGGATACGGCGGAGCGTTCGGCCCTGATCCAAAAAGCCGTCAACGACGTCTATCACCTCGACTATGTCATCAATCCCGCCGAGCTGGCTGCGCAAGCGGCGGCCGCCGCCTCGGCGCAAGGCCAGGCCGGAGGCTCTCCAG
>NZ_CBRA020000015.1:0-42503 GCF_000469945.2 Paenibacillus sp. P22
GACCCCGGTGCCGACCTCGACTCCATCTCCCATCTCCATCTCCATCTCCATCTCCGATCCCATCTTCCACTTCGATTCCGACCGCATCCCCGTCTCCGACCCCTACCGTCCGGCCGACGGCGGCCCCAGGAGCCGGAGCGGCGACTCCGGTCCCGCTGCGCACGATTTCCTGCAGCGCTTCGTCCTGTCTCAGCAGCGCGCTTAAAAATGCGGCCGCCGGAGACCGCATCGAGCTGGCGGCGGGCACGTACACGGGGTCCTTCTCCAGCGGTTCGCAGGGGACGGCCGCCAATCCGATCGTCCTGACGAGCGCCGACGCCTCGAATCCGGCGATCCTGTCCGGCTACTCCGCCGGTTCGGGATATGCGCTGAACATCAAAGGGAACCGTTGGATCGTCAGCAGCCTTAAATTCACCAATGCCCAAAAAGGCATCATCCTCGATCAGTCCAACGATTCCTTGATTACGCGCGTGGAAGTGTACAACATCGGCTACGAGGGCGTTCACTTCCGTGACGGCAGCTCGCGCGGCCGCATTGAGGATTCGTGGATCCACGATACCGGTGTGACGGGGGCCGGTTACGGCGAAGGCGTCTATGTCGGCTCTGCGGAGGGAGCCAGCTACAATCAGGCCGTCTATGATACCGTCATCTCCGGCGTCCGCTTCGGTCCCAACGTTCGCGCCGAGCATGTGGACATCAAGGAACGGACGCTGCGCACGGTCGTCGAGAACTGCAGCTTCGACGGAACGGGCATCAGCGGCGCCAATTATGCGGACAGCTTCATCGATGTGAAAGGAAACGACGCCGTCGTCCGGGGCAATACCGGCTACCGGAATGGAAATGCCGCCTTGCTGGACGCCTTTCAGCTGCACAAGATCGTGGACGGATGGGGCGTGAACAACCGGTTTTCGGGCAACAAGGTGTACATGGACGGCCCGGCCGGCTATGTCATCAATGCCGCCTCCGGCACGCAGGCATACGCTTCCAACAATGAGCGCAGTCCTTCCGGCGATCTGTACGCCGGCGATGTGGGCGCAGGTTGAAATTGCCTATAATCAAACTAACCGGCTCAAGTCCATTGACTTTTTTGGCGGAGCGATGATACATTGGCAAAGTGGTCTTCGGTTCGGGTATGGACCGGAGCAAAAGGATGGGGCTGAACGCCCTTTGAGGAGGATTACGGATGCGAAGCATGGCACTTGCAATGATCAAACCTGACGATGCTCGCACCAAGCGTAATCCGATGCCTCGCTGATGATCCGTTAATCATCAGGCGCACGGTTACGTTCCTGTAATCATGCGCCTCTATACGTTCCGCGACCGGAATGGCCGCCGCGGCAAGGATTCCTTATCTCCTTGCCTACGGGCATCCGTCGGCGAAATGCAGGGCGCACCGCTTACAGGCGGCGCGCCTTTTTTGATGGAGCTGAGATCAATAAGCATAATCTCCAAGGTAGGATAATACTTACTGGATTTCAAAAAAATCCATTAGATTTTGTTCAAACATTTAATATTTATTTAATTACATCACTTTATGAAGGAATGCCTTATTCGGTATTGGAAGCTCTTAATTTTGGTCTTCCCTTGGTGGCTACTAATGTCATAGGCAATAATGAGGTTGTTGAAAATGGTTATAACGGCTTCTTGTTTGAGAAAAAGAAAGTCCATGATGGAGTACAAAAAAATTCTCGATCTTATGAATAACCCCAGTTTAGCTAAGTATTTTTCCGAAAATAGTCGAATTCTATTTGAAAAAAAAATTTCAGATAGAACATATGATGAATTTGCTTGAATTGGTCTACGACGAGGGGAATTCTAATTCTAATATTGCTTATCTAGAAAATAACAGATCAATTACAAGTTATTAAAGAGGTGTTTATGAAAAACCGTTATAAAAATTATTTGCTAGTTGCATTGATGTCGCTTATATTCTTTTATCTTTCCGGAGAAAGACTGGTTTGGATTTTAATCTCAATAGGACTGCTTTCTCCACTAATTGTAGTTTTAACCTCTATAAAAAGAAAAAATTCATTTTTAAGTGTCGATTTTTGGTTCTTCGGAAGTCTATTTCTTTGGTCGGCCATGTATCCAATGGATTATTTATTAGGTTTGGAAAAACCAACAGAAGCATTATTTCAAACCACAATAATTTATGCTGTTGCTAATTTCACCTGCACTTTTCTTTTTTTGTTTTTATGAAGAAAATAGTCCTTCGCTACAATAAAGATTCAGAAACAACCATAACCGATTTAGGTTATTCTTTTAAATTTGAAACGGGAATGGTATTAGTTTTACTAGGTCTTGCTTTACTTGTATACCGTGTTCAATCCCTGGGAGGAATAGGAGCCTTGGGAATTGAAAATCGAATAGCTAACTTCCAGAAAGACGGTTCAAGTAATGGTCTAAGTTTCCCATGGCAGACTATTTTAAGTGTTGGGTTGTTAATTACTGCGGGAACGGTAAAGAAATTAAATTATTTTATCGGCTTCGTTATAGCATTAGCTATTTTCCTTATTTTTGGATTCGGAGCCAGGGGAGATGTTCTTTTCGTTTGCTTACCTGCAATATTACTTGTTCTTTCCAAAAAACGAATTATTACATCTCCTTATAAAAAGACATTAATTTTATTTTTTATTTTATTAGTAATGTCACCATTGTTCACCAATCTGAGAGGGAGTATTTTATTTCAGAAACCTTTAAGTTCCTATGAAAAATGGGAATGGGCATATAATCGTGGAGAAACCGGAGGAGCCTTTAGGGTAACAATGGATGTTGTAGGAAGAGAGCATTCTACGGAATGGCCTATTAATACTTATGTATTAGAGGGCTTTAGCTTTTTACCTTCTTCTTTATTTGAATTACTTTTCGGTCAAACTAAATTCTCTTCAGATAAGTTTTTTGTTGAAAACTATTATCCGTGGCAGGCACAACACGGGATGAGCTTCGGCTTTTCTCCTGTTGCAGAAGCATGGCAATTAGGGAGCATACCTTTAGTAGTAGCTGTATTTGCACTTATAGGCATGATTATTGCTAAGTTAAATCAACTTAGGCAAGCGATCATTATTCTTCCTTCAATGATGTGGTTTCATAGAGTATCTTTCGATGCTTTTGCGTCTTCCTTATTTTTTTATCGTATTCTTTTATGTTTTTTGCTGTTGTGCTGAACGAGATTATTAAAAAGCAAAAATCAAAATCGATAAATATAAGTAATACAAATGGGTTGTCGGAGGCATATGAGAGAAAAAGTTGATTTTGCAATGATAGGATGGAAACTGGATTATTCGCGAAACAGGGTGTTATTAAATCATACACGCCTTAAGTTCCGATCTTTCGAGATTCCAGAGACATCTTTTTTGAGACGTGTCATTCATGTTATTTATTTGATTGTAAAGATTATCATTTCTGTGGACACGAAAATAATCTATATTCCAGCTTTCAATCAAGTAAATGCACCTTTAATTTTAATTATTTTTAGAATTACTGGAAAGAAAATAGTTACAGATATGCTTATTTCTGATTATGACACATTAGTTAATGATAGAAAACTAGCTTCAAAAATTTCACTGCGAGCATTTCGATTTTATTTAAATGACTGGTTATGTTTAAAGCTATCAAATTTAATAATTTGTGATACAGAAAATCACAAGCAATTTTTTGAGGTTTTTTTCAAAGTGCGTTCAAAAAAGATGATCGTGATTCCAGTAGGAGCAGAAGATATTTTTAAACCAATGTCTTTTTATTCCCAAGAGAATATATTCAATATCTTATTCTATGGAGGTTTTAGCCCTCTGCATGGTATCGAACATATTATCGAAGCAGCGAATATTCTTAAGGACCATAAGGATATTCGCTTTACTCTAATTGGATCCGGACAAACAAGAGAAAACATGATTCAACTTGCAACTGAATACCAATTAAACAACATAAACTTTATTGATTCTAAACCGTATTTGACACTCCCTCTTGATATTGCAAAGGCTGATGTGGGATTGGGCATATTTGGAGCAAGTGAAAAAGTGAAACGAGTGATACCGAATAAAGTATACCAATTGGCAGCATGCGGAAAGCCAATTATCACTCTACGGACACCGGCAATTGAAGCCATGTTTGATGGGGGTGAGAATATTCTTTTGGTATATGAAAGAGATGATCTAGGAAAACAAATAGCCGACAATATACTTCTTTTGAAAGAAAACAGAGCCTTACGAGAGAAAATAGCCATTTCAGTGACTAAATTAATTGAAGATGGTAAAAACCATAATGATATTTCATTATTTTTTGAAAAGATTCTAATTGAATCTTCAGCCTAATGATTGAAGGTGCATTAAGTGCAAACCAATCCCAGTTCAACTATAGAGATGAATACGCCACCTACTGTTCTTCAGAGGGTAATGACAAAACTAAAAAAAAGATGTTTTTATATACGGCCCTGCAATTATTATTCCTGCTATGCTTGGAATGGTCAATATAATCGTATTTACGAGAATATTTAATCCATCTGATTACGGTCACTATTCTCTCGTGCTCAGTACAATCATGTTCGTATCCACGCTAATCACACAGTGGATTCAACAGTCCATTCAAAGGTTTCGTCCTGTTTTCAAAGAGGGTAATCAATTACCGGAATTTAACGAGCATCTTAATTTCTTATTGTCCTTTATGACGTATGGAACTTTACTCTTTATAATCCTAATTCCTTTTTCGGAGTTTCTTCTCAGATTAAATGGTTTTCTTTATGCTACAGTTATCCTGATTGTTATTACACAGATGTTATTTGTATTAATATCAACTATTCTTCAATCTGATTATAGAGCTGGAGAGTATCGGCGCTTCAACCTTATTAATGCCGTTCTAAAATTCGGATTCTCTCTCCTCATTTGTTTTTTTTGTTAAAAAAAAGCACCGACAGTATTTTCATGGGGATGCTTTTGGCCCAAATCATACTTTTGGTTCCAATGATGAGAGTGACAGGGACCCGATTCATTTTCAAGCTCAAGTTAACACAGACAAATAAGGAATTCATTAAGACATTCGTAAGCTACGGGTTTCCTATGATTGGTTGGTTCATTGGAAATTCCCTTCTCAATCTGGTGGATCGCTACATGCTCGGATATTATCATACGACACAAGAAGTGGGGATTTATACTGCAACTTACTCAGTTGTTTCTGCTTCAGTTGGTTTGTTTTGTACTCCGCTTTTGATGGCTGCACATCCAATAATCATGAATGTAGCTACTTCATCCAATGATGAAGAGATTCAACGAATTGTATCAGTCTTCTCTAAGGTATACTTGTTAATTATTTTCCCTATCTTTATTTGCCTCACAATTTTAAAAGGAGACGTTACATCCTTTTTACTTGGAGTTCAATATCAGAGCGGGTCTTCCATTCTCCCTTATATGATGTTTGGTCTCATTATGTGGAATTTCGGTATGTATGGACACAAGGGCTTTGAAATTAAAAACAAAACTAAAACAATGCTAATCTTTGTGATTATCTGTGTAGTAGTTAACATTGTGCTTAATATAATTCTTATCCCAACATACTCATATCAGGGAGCAGCTATTGCCAGCGCTATTAGTTTGACAACTTATCCACTAATGGTGTATCTATTCTCATTTCGAACGATTAAATGGAAATTGAATGGTAGGTCTTTAATTAATATTCTTTCCTCAAGCATCTTTGCAGCTGTATTGGCTTTTTTTTGTTCGAACTTTTCTAGGCGATGTTCATATTGTAAATATAACAATTTGTGGGTTGATCTTTTTATTGATTTATCTTATCACACTTAGTCTTTTAAAAGAGATTACTTTTATTGAATTAATAAGATCCAAAAAAAGATTGAGGAGTGTTGAAAAATGAAAGGCATCATCCTAGCAGGCGGAACAGGATCCAGACTTTACCCACTAACCAAGGTGACCAATAAACACTTGCTTCCGGTTGGACAGTACCCCATGATTTACCATTCGATCTACAAATTAAAAGAAGCTGGAATCGACGACATCCTCATTGTCACGGGACGTGACCATATGGGCGATGTCGTTAATCTTTTGGGCAGCGGATTCGAATTCGGCGTCAGCTTCTCTTATAAGGTACAGGATCAGGCTGGAGGCATCGCGCAAGCTCTCGGACTGGCGCGCAGCTTCATTGGAAGCGAGCCGATGGCGGTCATCCTTGGCGATAATGTCTTCCAGGATGACATGAGGCCATTTGTGGAGAACTTCAAGCGTCAAGGCAGAGGGGCGAAGATTCTCCTCAAGGAAGTTCACGATCCGGAGCGCTATGGCGTTGCTGAGCTGGACGGAACATTGATTCGATCCATTGAAGAAAAGCCGAAGCAGCCGAAGAGCTCAATGGCTGTAACCGGCATCTACATGTACGACAACGATGTGTTTGAGATCGTAAAAGGTCTTAAACCATCCGGACGCGGCGAGCTCGAGATCACGGATGTCAACAATGCCTATATTCAGCAAGGCTCGCTCACCTACGATGTACTGGATGGATGGTGGACGGATGCGGGTACGCATGAGTCCTGGGCCCATGCCAATGAGCTTGTCCGCTACCATACCTTCGATCTGAACTTCGGCCGCAAGCTGGCATCCGTGTAGAGGGGACCGGATCAAAAATGAAAATCATACCAAGCAAGCTCGAGGGAGTCCTGATTGTCGAGACCGATGTATTCGGTGACAATCGGGGCTTTTTTACGGAAAGCTACAATGAAGAAACATTCAGAGCAGCAGGAATCGAGCATCGCTTCATTCAAGATAACCATTCCTTATCCCAAGAGGCGGGAACGCTTCGGGGGCTTCATTATCAGCTGAATCCAAAGGCTCAAACCAAGCTGGTGCGTGCAATCAGCGGTGCTATCTATGATGTGGTGGTGGATTTAAGGAAGGGTTCGGCTACGTACGGAGAGTGGCAAGGATTCATTCTCAGCGAAGACAATAAGCGGCAGCTTCTCGTGCCTCGCGGATTTGCACATGGCTTTTGTACCCTCGTCTCCAATACTCAGGTTGTATACAAAGTGGATGAATATTACTCCAAGGAGCATGACCGCGGCATTCTGTGGAATGACCCGGCACTTGGAATCGACTGGCCTTCCGATCGATTCGTTCTCTCGGATAAGGATAAGATCCATCCTGGATTTCACGAAGCCGAACATAACTTTTAGGGAGTTGTAGAGAGATGAACCTACTGGTCACAGGCGGCGCCGGCTTTATCGGCAGCAACTTCATCCGTCATATGCACGAAGAGCATCCTAGGTACAAGATCGTTAATATCGACAAGCTTACTTACGCCGGCAATCTGGATAACTTGTCGGATCTCGATGAGAGCGGGAATTATTATTTTGTAAAAGGCGATATCTGCAATGAAGCTCTTGTCCGGCATCTGCTGAGAGAACACCGCATCGACGCTATCGTCAATTTTGCAGCCGAGTCGCACGTGGACAGGAGCATAAGCGACCCCGGCATTTTCGTAACGACCAATATTTCCGGGACACAGGTTCTGCTGGAGGCTGCAAGAGCGTACGGAATAAGCAAGTATATCCAGATCTCTACGGATGAAGTGTACGGTTCTCTCGGAGAAACAGGATACTTCACGGAGGAGACGCCGCTGGCTCCGAACAGTCCCTACTCCTCCAGCAAGGCAGGGGGTGATCTGCTTGCTCGCGCCTACCATGAAACGTATGGCTTGAATGTCAATATTACCCGCTGCTCCAATAATTATGGGCCCTATCATTTCCCGGAGAAGCTGATACCGCTCATGATTACCCACGCTCTCGACAACAAGCAGCTTCCTGTCTACGGGGATGGACTCAACATCCGGGATTGGCTGCATGTGAGGGATCACGCGGCTGCTATCGATCTGGTCCTGCATCAGGGCTTTCCCGGCGAGATCTACAATATAGGCGGTCATAACGAGCGGACCAACATCCAGATCGTGGAGCTGATTCTGGAGCGCCTGGGCAAATCCAAGGATCTGATCGCTTACGTGGAAGACCGTCTAGGCCACGATCGCCGTTATGCCATCGATCCGGAGAAGCTGGAAACGAAGCTTGGCTGGAAGCCTAAGTACACTTTTGAGACCGGAATAGTGGAAACGATCGACTGGTATTTGGCTAACGAGAAGTGGTGGAGGGATATCCAATCGGGTCAATATCTCAAAAGCTACGATATCCGGTATAGGCAGCCCGTTGCGCATGGTTGAGACAAGGGTGATCGTAACAGGCGCCAAAGGCCAGTTGGGTATGGATATGGCCTCTCTCTTGTCGGAAGCGGGATATGAAGTCCACGCCTTCGGCAGAGAGAAGCTGGATTTCACCGATCGGCGCGAAGTTCTGGAAGTCGTGGAAGCTTTGCAGCCGGATATTATTGTTCATTGCGGTGCTTATACCAAGGTGGATCAAGCCGAGACGGAGCGTGAGCTGGCTGAGAGAGTGAATGGCCATGGGCCCGGATATCTGGCGGAAGCTGCCGAACTCGTTGGAGCGAAGCTTGTGTACGTGAGCACGGATTATGTGTTCGACGGAACTGCCGTCGAGCCGATTCCCGAATCTGCGGCGACGAACCCGATCAACGTATACGGCGCCTCTAAGCTGTTGGGGGAAACGCTTGTAAAGGCAGCGGCGAAACGCTATTTTATTGTCCGCACCTCATGGGTATATGGCCTTCACGGCTCTAACTTTGTCAAGACGATGCTGAATTTGGGCCGCCAAGGGAAACCGTTGACCGTTGTTGAGGATCAGTTCGGGAGTCCTACATTTACGGTCGATTTGGCCGAGTGTGTGTTGCGATTGATTCAATCCGATCACTATGGAACCTATCATGTGTCTAATTCGGGTTCTTGTTCATGGTATGAATTTGCCCAAGCGATCTTTGAGGAAGCCGGCATGAAGGTGGAGCTTGCTCCGGTAGACAGCAGTCGATTCATTCGTCCCGCTCAGCGGCCGGCCTATTCCGTTCTGCGGCACCAATCCTTGTCGGAGAACGGGTTCCCGCCCATGCGGAACTGGAGAGAGGGATTGAAGGAATTCCTGGCGCTGGAATCAGAGGAGGGTAACGATGAAAACCGTACTGCTGTCGGGCGGATCGGGTAAGCGGTTATGGCCGCTCTCCAATGATTTGCGCTCCAAGCAATTTCTCCCTCTCCTCAAGCGGGAGGATGGAGCGAATGAGTCGATGGTGCAGCGGGTATGGCGGCAATTGGCGCAAGCAGGCTTGGCCGGCGACAGCTATATCGCCACCAGCCGCTCTCAAGTCGAAGTGCTGCAAAGCCAATTGGGGGCTGCCGTTCCGATCATTGTGGAACCGGAGCGAAGGGATACCTTCCCGGCTATCGCGTTGGCTGCTGTCTATCTGTACTCGGTCGTGGGCGTATCTTTGCATGAAGTGGTCACGGTGATGCCGGTCGATCCCTATGTGGATGACTCCTTTTACGCATCCATCCGGAAGCTGGAAGAGGCGATTCAGGAAACGGATGCCGAGCTCGCCTTGATCGGTGTCGTTCCGGATCAACCTTCCGAAAACTTTGGTTATATCGTTCCTCATGAATCCAGAAATGCCGAGCATAAATATCAACAGGTAAATAAGTTCAAGGAAAAACCCCCGAGGGAAGAAGCCGCTGCTCTGATTGAGCAGGGAGCGCTTTGGAACTGCGGGGTTTTTGCATTCCGGCTGGACCGGATCATCAACCTGCTTATCTCGCTGAATCTCCCGATCTCCTACGACGAGATGGTGAAGCAGTACCGCAAGCTTCCCAAGAACAGCTTTGACTATGAGGTGGTGGAGAATCTAAACCGCATGGTCGTCACTCCTTACCAGGGCATATGGAGGGATCTGGGTACTTGGAACAGCCTGACCGACGAGATGGAAGACAGTGTGATCGGCAAAGGGATTGTGACCGAGGACTGCAAAGATACGCATCTTATCAATGAGCTCGACATTCCCATTACGGTGATGGGGTTGTCGGGTATCGTGGTAGCGGCAAGCCCGGATGGCATCCTCGTATCGGAGAAGTCCGTGAGCTCGCGGATCAAGGACGTCAATGGCAGTCAGGATCAGAGGCCTATGTTCGAGGAACGGCGATGGGGTTCATACAAGGTGGTCGACTACGTCAAGTACGAAGACGGCCGCGAAGTGCTGACCAAACGAATCTGCATCGCGGAAGGGAAGAACCTCAGCTATCAGTATCATACCCGGCGCAGCGAAGTGTGGACGATCACCTCCGGCCGCGGCGAGCTCATCCTGGACGGCAAGCATCGGGAGCTTCTACCGGGTGATGTGGTGCTCGTTCCGGCAGGAATGATGCATAGCGTCAGAGCCGTCACGAATCTGGAGATGATCGAAGTCCAGAGCGGCCAGGAGCTGGTCGAGGAGGATATCGTCCGGCTGTGCATGAGCTGGGAAGACATCTTGCAATATGTGCAGCATATCGGATAAGGGAGCGGATAGAGGGATGAAACTGGCTGTCATTGGAACGGGCTATGTCGGCCTCGTATCGGGGGTATGCTTCTCCGAGCTCGGCAACGAAGTGGTCTGCGTGGATAAGATCGAGGCCAAAATCGACATGCTGAAGCAGGGCGAGGTGCCGATCTACGAGCCGGGGTTGAAACAGCTGATCGAACGAAACACCGAAGCGGGGAGGCTCCATTTCACGACGAACCTGGTCGCGGCCGTCCAGCAATCGGATATCGTGATTCTGGCTGTCGGCACTCCGTCTCTTCCGAATGGAGAGGCGAATCTAAGCTATATCAAGCAAGCCGCGCAAGAAATTGCGCTGGCGATGAACGGCTACAAAATCGTGGTCACGAAGAGCACGGTTCCGGTAGGGACGAACGAAAAAATCGGTTCCATTTTGGCTGAATACTCGATCCATCATTTTGACATCGCATCGGTCCCCGAATTCCTGCGGGAAGGCTCTGCGGTAAAGGATACGCTCAACCCGGATCGAATCGTCATTGGCGCTGACAGCGTCATGGCGAAGGAGCGGCTCAAAGCTCTTCACCGTCCGCTTACGGACAAAATCCTGGTAACGGATATCCGCAGCGCGGAGATGATCAAGTACGCCTCGAATGCCTTCCTGGCGACAAAGATCAGCTTCATCAACGAAATCGCCAACATCTGCGAGAAGGTCGGAGCCGATGTGACGCTGGTGGCGGAAGGCATGGGTTACGACAATCGGATCGGGCCGTCCTTCCTCAAGGCGGGCATCGGATATGGAGGCTCTTGCTTCCCCAAGGATACCGAAGCTCTTATTCAGATCGCCGGACATGTGGATTACGAATTCAAGCTGCTGAAGTCGGTCGTGGATGTGAACCGCGATCAGCGGTTCAACGTCATCCGCAAGCTGGAAGCCACTCTTGGCGAGCTCGGCGGCAGAACGGTCGCTATCTGGGGGCTGGCCTTCAAGCCGGAGACGGATGACGTGCGGGATGCGCCGGCCTTCGAAATTATTCAAGCCCTGCTGAATAAAGGGGCAAAGATCCGTGCTTATGATCCTGTCGCCCAAGACAACTTCCGCAGCCAGCTGAATGCACCGGATGTCAACTACTGCTCCTCGGCGGAAGAGGCCGCTTCTGGGGCGGATGCCCTCTGCTTGCTTACGGAGTGGGCCGAGTTCCGTGAATTCCCGCTCTCGAGACTGGAGACGCTGCTCAAGCGGCCCGTTCTTATTGACGGAAGAAATCAATTCACCGAAGAAGAACTCGCGGATACTTCCTTCATCTATTATTCCGTCGGCAGGCCGAACCTGAACAAAGGCGTAAAAGAGCAAAGCCCCGCACTTTTATTTTAACGGAGGACTTATGAACAGAAGCGAAGCGGTTAAGCTGCTGGACCGGATTCATGGACGGCATTCCTTGAATGGAATGACAGAGGAGAACTGGAGAGAGGCTTGGGCGGATATTCAGGATTCGTTCACGGGGACCCAATTCTACCATCTGTTGCGTATGGACCTTATGGACCTGGTCCCCTCGTGGCTGCAGAGCGAGCTCAAGGCGGAATCGGATCGGGTCCTGTTCCAGAACATGCTGATCCGCTCGGAGCTCAAGAAGCTGCTGAAGGCATTTGATGCGGCCGGAATTCCTGTCATCCCCCTCAAGGGGATTCGAATGGCAGAAAGATATTTCGGCCATTTCGCCGCAAGGCCGACGACCGATTTGGATCTGCTTGTGCGTCCGCAGGATTTGGAGAGAGCATCGAAGCTGCTGTCCGGCATGGACTTCCTACAGGATGACAGTCCAGACAGCGACCACTTCCATCTTCTGTTCAATAAGTTCTATGACAATCCGATGTTCCCGTTTCTTGCGGTTGAGCTCCACTGGGACATACTCCGGTCTCATGCTTCGGATACGGATACCGGAGGGTTATGGGAAAGGTCTCAGCCCTATCCGGGTTATGCTGGGGTGAGGGAGCTGTCCGACGAAGACAGCTTGTATCATATCTGCCTGCACGGCTTCAACCATCAGATGCTGTCGCTGAAATATATCCTCGATGTAGCGCGGCTTGTTGTCGAAACGGCTCCTTCCCTCAGATGGGCAACGATGACGGCTCGTGCTCGAAAAGACGGAAACTACTCAAAGCTGATAACGGTTTTGTCCCTGGTCTATTCCCTATGTCCATCGCTGGAAACAATCAAGCCTTTGCCGGAGCGGAAAAGATGGCCGCTTTGGAACGAAGAACTGATGAGGGAAGCCGGTCTTGGCCTCAAAAGCCGTCGGTACTATTTCTTTCGTCTCCTGTCGATCTTCGTCATGTATGATTCCGCGGGAGCGATGCTGAATCATTTGCGATATCTTTTCCTGCCGCCCCGCGACTACGCGCGTTCCCAATTCAGGGAAGACAAGGGCGGCTCTTTGCTGTCCCTGTACACACGAATTTACCGGATCCGGCTGCGGAACTTATTCGGAGGCGGCGCGGCGAGAGCCGGAACAAAGGAGTATGACATCTGATGAGCATCATTCAAAAGCGGGTTTTGATTTCCGTTCTTTCCGTCCTGCTCGTTTCAGGGCTGGCCGTCGTCGGCTTCGGCTGGTACCTCTACAACAACTTGAAAGGGACGGCCCACAAGGTTTATGAGCCGACCAGCCGCACGAATTACGTCAGCAAGGATCCGGGTGTGACCAAAACGGCGAAAGCCGTGAACTCGGATAATCTGCCCTTCACCGTACTCGTAATGGGTGTCGATCAACGTCCCGGCGATCAAGGCCGCTCCGATACGATGATGCTGCTCGCGGCAAATCCGCAGAAAAACGACCTGCTTATGGTGAGCATTCCGCGGGATACGAGAACGACCATCGTCGGCCGCGATGTCGAGGACAAGATCAACCACGCTTATGCCTTCGGAGGCGTGAATATGTCCGTGCAGACGGTAGAGAGCTTCCTGGATTTCCCTGTGGATTACTACGTGAAGGTCAACATGGAGGGGTTTGCTAAAGTCGTGGATCTGCTTGGCGGCGTTAAGGTCACGAATCCTTTCGCATTTGATTACGAGGGACACAAATTTGATAAAGGGGAGCTCCATCTGAATGGAGAGCTTGCTCTGTCCTATTCACGCATGCGCTACGACGACCCTCGAGGCGACTTCGGCCGCACGGCCCGCCAGCGCGATATCATCCAGCAGGTGATGAAGAATGCTCTTACGGTCAGCAGCCTGACGAAGGCCAGCGACATGCTGGAGGAGATCGGCAGCAACGTGAAGACGGACATTTCCTTCGACACGATGAAGGATATGCTGATCAATTACCGGCCCAAGATCGAGAAGATCGAGCAGCAGGAGATCAGCGGCCAAGGCAGGATGATAAACGGAATCTGGTATTACATTGTCGATCAAGGCGAGAGGGACAAGATCCACGAGCTGCTCAAGAAGCATCAGGAGCAGGAAGTCCAGCCTTCATTGAATTAATACAGTCCATGGAAGGAAAGGGGATCTCCGCCTATGAAAGGAGCCTGCGCGCCAGCGATGGCCAAGAATCCGTCTGCTGCCGGCACAGCATGGCTGAAGCCGGTGTTATGGTTATCCTTGGGAGCCTGGATCGCCCTTATTTTCTTGTTCTCCTCCCAGTCCTACCAGACGCAGACGATCAAACCCGCGCTGGAGAGAAGCTTCAGCGCCGAGCAGGCGGCGGCGCTCCTGCCCAGCCTCGGTTTCACCTACAACCGGCATGAGTATGACACGGCCGCCGATCCTTACGACGTCCTGGAGTTCATCTTCCGCAAGTCGGCGCATCTGTTCGTCTATGCGGTGCTTGCGGGAATTGCCTGGTCTCTGCAGCGGTGCTACCGCATCTATCCGCCGGTTCTTCTGTTCAACGTCGTCGCGCTCACTTTGCTGATCGCTTGCGGCGACGAGTTGAACCAACAATTCTCAACCATGCGTACCCCGAACCCCGAGGATGTGCTGATCGATCTGATCGGCGGCAGCCTCGGGGTCTTCATTCTATACAGCTGCTCGATCGGCCTCCGCTGGTCTAGATCCTTGTCCGGCCGCATATTCTAAGGCACTTTTGGCGGACAGGGGGTCATGTCGTTGTTCCGGAGAAGAAGGAGATTTCCGGTCTTCAAGCTTCTGCTTGCGGCAGCCGGGCTGCTGATGGCCTGGATGCTGGTCAGGGGCATATCGGTACTGGCGGAGGGAAACGGTTCGGGGGACGCCCGCGAAGTCGTGGAGAGCTTCTACACGATGGAGCGGGAGGGCAACTTCGGAGGGTCCTGGGAGCTGTTCCATTCCCAGATGAAGGAGCATTTCACCAAGGACAGCTACATCCAGAAGCGGGCCCATGTATTCATGCAGGACTTCGGCGTCGACACCTTCAGCTTCAAGCTCGGAAGCGGCAAGACGGTGAGCGGCTGGCGTATGAGCAAGGACAGTCCGGCGCTGCCGGAGGTCTATGCCGTGCCGGTGACGATGCTCTATGAGAGCAGCTTTGGCGCTTTCGATCTCGAGCAGACGGTCTACGCGGCGAAGGAAGGCGATGAATGGAAGATCCTCTGGTCATATCAAGGGAATTCCTTGAAGGAATCCTCTTGACGTGATACAAAATGTATCGTAAATTGGAGAAAGGAGGTGGAGTATAGCAAGGCTTGCAATCCTCCTACTGTCATTCCGAATCCATCCGTTGAATTCGGAACGGCCAACATCAACGTCAGCAACAACTTTTTCTACAAGCAGTTCAGCTTCAAGGACGCGAGGTGGGTGTCATGAAATCGTATCAGTCTCCCCGGATCATCATGCATCAGGCGGTTGAGTTCGGCACCGTCAATATCAGCAATAATTTCTTTTATGAATGGTGCAAGTGCTATAACTTCAAGCCGTTCATTTGCAGGCTGTTTTATGGCAATATCGGCCCCAAAGGAGCATCAGGCATCTCGACTCCGCTTGATTTCCCGGAAGGCTGGATTCCGAAAAAATAAGTTGATGATCAGCTTTTTGGATGAGGTGGATGTCAATGAAGCCGTATATGGCTCCAGCTGTACTTATGCATCAGACGGTCGAGTTCGGAACGGTCAATATCAGCAACAACTGGTTCTACAAATGGTGCGTCAGCCAAGGGATGAAGCCGTTCATCTGCAAGCTGTTCTACGGCTCCAATCCGGGCAATCCTCCCTGCGGCTGCAGCAAGCCGCTCGGGTATCTGGACCGTTACGACGGTCCGAAGTAATCCACCGCACCGGCAATCCTGAGGGGGAACGGGCTTCAAGCCGCCGTTCCCCTCTCTCGGAGCATCGTTGCGGCGAATTGTCACATATGGGGTGATACAATATGTATCTGTATACGTCGAGAATCAGGGATCACCGGCTTGTCTTCAACGTCCAGACCGAGCATCTGAAGGAATGGATCGCCAGCCGGTTTCCGGAAGAAATGGATGAGCCGGCGGACGGCAGCGGTCAAGCCGTCGAATCCATCCACCTGTACATAACGGATTTCTACGGCTCCATGTACGATGACGGTCCCGTGGAGATCGAAGACAACGGCGAGACGGTGACGTACAAGCGGATCGACTACCGGATGGAAGTCTCGGCCGATTACGGCAGCGTCGATCTCAAGGTATTCGACGATCTGGCGCTCAAGCATGCGCTCATCACCTGGTACAGCGCCTGGCTGATCCACCGCCGCAAAGGCCTCCTGATCCATTCCTCCTGCGTCGTGGAGAACGGCAAGGCATGGATTTTCGTCGGCCACTCCGGGGCGGGCAAGTCCACGGTCGCCGAGCTGTCGGCGCCGCGGCCGATCTTGTCCGACGAGGCGACTCTCCTGCTGTTCGACGGCCAGGGCGGCATCGTCATTCAGGACTCGCCGCTGCGCAGCGAGAACGAGGAGAGGGGCGAGGCGAGCAGCTGTCCGCTTGGCGGCATCCATTTCCTCATCCAATCGCCGGAGGTTCAGAGAGTCCGGCTGGGCAAGGTGGACACCCTGATCGGCCTTATGGACAAGGTGTTCTATTGGAAGCACAGCAAGCTGGAGACGGGCAAGATGATCGCGGCATGCCGCGAGGTTGTCGAGAAGGTGCCTGCGTACAATCTCTATTTTCAAAAAAACGATGCATTCTGGGGGCAGATTTCATGACGATATCGGCAGGCCGGATCCTGCGCCGGCAGGAATCCGTCGAGTCGGCGGAGATGGACGGGGAGTGGGTGCTGCTTGATCTCGACAGCCACTCCATTACCAAGGTCAACGAGATGGGCGGTTATATCTGGGAGCAGCTGGAGCATCACAACACGCTCGGGCAGCTTATCGACCGGATCGCCTCCGAGTACGATGTCGACCGCGAGGTCGCCAGGCGGGACGCGGAAGTCTTCATCGCGGAGCTGATCCGGGTAGGACTGGTCACGCATGGATAGCAGGGGAGAGGATATGGCTCCGATCGTTGCCGCCTTGCTGCGCAAGCGCGGCAGCATCGAGCTGCCGTCCTTCGGGATGAGCATGTATCCCCTAATCCAGGAAGGCGATGTCAGCCGGTTCGTCACGACGGATGCGGCTGAGCTGGCCGTAGGGGATGTATGCTTGTTCGTCAATGCCTATGGAATCATGACCGGCCACAGGCTGGTCTCCATAGGAAGCGAAGACGGAGACGATGTCTTTCTGTTCCGGGGGGATACGAGCTTCATCCCGGATGATCCCGTGCCGGCCGGAGCGATTCTGGGAAAGTGGACGGGAGTCAGGAGCGGCTCGGGATGGAAGCCGGAGAGCGGATTCCGCTCCCGGGCGCTGCGCCTGCTCGTGCTCCGCATCCCGCTGACGCGCAAGGTGCTGCGCAAGCTGGGCAATTGGAGCATGTCCAGGAAGCCGCTGTACCGCTCCACATCATAGTGCGCCGGAGCCGAGCGCGGAAAGGCCGGTAGCAATCATGGCAAGGACACCGAAGCAGCACAAGGCAATAGTGGAAGGCGAGGCTGCGGGAGCGGCCTCCGCTCTCAGGCAGAGGCTTGATGGAGCCTGGCTCAAGCTGAGCGGGGACATCAACGAGGCGCGCCAGTTCGAATCCTACCGCATTCTGTTCACCGACCGGGAGGTCGCGGTTCTGAACGACAGGGGGCAGCTGCAGCGCCGCTACCCCAAAGGCATGATCGACGAGATCGAATTCCGCCAGGCCTTGTCGGGCGGCGCCTTGATCCTGATGACGAGGGACGGCATGCGGGAAGCGGGCCGCTTCTCCGCCGGCCATGCGGAGGCATGCGCCAAGGCGATGCCGGCCATCTCAGCGTGGCTCGACGAGCCGGTGCCTGTCCCGGGCTTCTCCCCGCTGCTGGAGACGTCCGCGCCTGCGTCTGGCAGCGGTCGGGACAGCGGCAGCCAGGCCGAGCAGGAACCTGCCTCAGACGCCCGCCGGCGTCCGGGCAGAGCCTGCGCCGTCTGCGGCAGGCGCCTGCTGCACCGGCGGACCAAGTGCCTGCGCTGCAGCAACAAGGCCAAGATGTTCCGGCGGATACTCGCTTATGCGTCGCCTCACCGCAAGCTGATGAAGGCCAGCGGCATCCTGCTGCTGCTGAGCATTCTCCTCGAACTGCTCCCCACCTATCTCATGAAGCTCCTGATCGACAACTTCACCTTGGGCGGAAATCCTTCGACGCTTCTCCTGCTCATCGGCGCGATGGCCGGCGCCCATCTGGCCGGTACGGGCTTGTCCATGGCCAGGAGCTATATCGGCCTGCGCTTCGGCGGCAAGCTGATGGGCGACATCCGCAAGGATGCCTTTGCCTCCCTGATGCGGCTGTCGCTCGGATTTTTCGACCGGAGGCAGGTGTCCCAGTTCATCGGGCGCGTCCAGAACGATACGGAGGAGCTCAAGCAGTTCCTGACGGAGGGATTCATCCAGATTCTGTCGCAGGTTTTGATGGCGGCCGGGGTGCTGGGCCTGCTGTTCTACCTCAACGCCCCTCTGACCTGGATGATCCTGATTCCGCTCCCCTTCCTCGCTCTCGGGATGCTCTGGCTGTGGCCGCGCGTGCAGGTCATGTGGTACTCGCAGTGGATGGGCACGATGGGAGTCAACAACGTCATCGGCGAAACGCTCCAAGGCATCCGGGTCATCAAGGCGTTCGCCCAGGAGAAGAGGGAGAAGGAGCGCTTCGGCAAAGCCAACGATCTGCTCGTCAAGAAGATGATCACCATGGGCAATATGTGGATCGGCATCTCGCCCGTCTTCTCTCTGGTCATTGCGGCCTTCGGACTGCTCGTCTGGTATATGGGGGGCAGGCATGTCCTCGACGGCAGCATGTCGCTGGGATCGCTGACGGCCTATGCTTCCTACCTGGTCATGTTCTTCGGGCCGCTGCAGTTCATGGGCGCCTCGCTCGGGATGATCAACCGCGTCATGGGATCGGCGGAGCGGATCTTCGAGATCATGGACGCGCCGAGCGATACGCCGGACCGGGAGAATGCATCCCCGCTGCCGGCCGTCCAGGGCGAGATCCGGTTCGAGGGTGTAAGGTACGGCTACGACAAGCAGCGGACGGTTCTCAAAGGAATCGACCTGGCCATCCGGCCCGGCGAGATGGTCGGCCTGGTAGGCCATTCCGGAGCGGGCAAGACGACGCTGATCAACCTGGTCTGCCGCTTCTACGATCCCGATGACGGCCGCATCTGCCTGGACGGGATCGATCTGCGGGATATCCGGCAGGAAAGCCTGCGCTCCCATATCGGGGTCGTGCTGCAGGAAACCTTCCTGTTCGATGGCACGATCGCCCAGAATATCGCCTACGGCATGAAAGAAGCCACTCCCGAGCGGATCATCGAGGCGGCTCGGATCGCCAACGCCCATTCCTTTATCTGCGGATTTCCCGAGGGCTACGAGACGAGGGTCGGGGAGCGCGGGCACCGGCTGTCGGGCGGGGAGAAGCAGCGGATCGCGATCGCGCGGGCCGTCCTGCTCGATCCGGCGATTCTCATCCTCGACGAGGCGACGGCTTCGGTCGATACCGAGACGGAGCGCGAAATTCAGGAAGCCCTTGCCCGCTTGATCCGCGGCAGGACGACGATCGCGATCGCGCACAGGCTGTCCACGCTCCGCGGGGCGGACCGGCTGATCGTGCTGGACAACGGCCGCATAGCCGAGACGGGCACGCATGACGAGCTGTACAAGAGCAAGGGAACTTATTACAGGCTGGTCGAGTCGCAGAAGCAGATGACCGAGTCGCCTCAGGAGGTGGGATAGGGATGACGAACAATCTCGTTTATATGAACCGAGCCAAGCCGGACGACGTGCTGCTGTACCACAACCGCGAAGGCTATTTGAAGGCGGTGCGCGGCGGCGAGCAGATGGGGAGGGTGAAGCTGGTCCGATGTTTCCCCTATTCGCTGCCGGACCGGCTCATCTCCATCCGATCCTATGAGGACAACGTGGAAATCGCCCTGCTGGCCGAGCTGGATCTGCTGGAGGAGGAGAGCCGCCAGGCCGCCGTCCTGGAGCTGGAGCGAAGCTACATCATTCCCCGGATCGAACGGATCGTGTCCATCCGCAAAAAAGGCTCCGAGTGGATCTGGTCGGTCGAGACCGATTATGGCCCGAGCACGCTGCGCATGAGCATCCTCCATGAAGGCATCCATGAGCTGTCCGACGACAGATGGATCGTGACGGACGATGACCAGCGGCGCTACGAGCTGTCCGGGCTGGAGCGGATGGATCGGAACAGCCGGGAGCAGTGGGGCAAGATCAGTTGAGGACGAGCCTGAGCCTGTAGAAATGGACCGCAGAGCCCCGGATGCAATGCCTAACGGTATTGCATCCGGGGCTATTTGATCTATTAGTATCCCAAGAAGGAATGTGGCTATTTTCGTCAAATATGTAAGCGTATTCATACCGTGGAGGCATTCGACAAAAAAATGAGTTTTAGCCCTTGACGGGAATCGAGATTTGTCATAAATTATAGAAGGAGTTATGATACATTTCGTAACAATGGTTAGGGTCATTGAGAGCCCTATGCCAGCTGTCCGTCATGCAGCAAAATCTTGTCGTTGATGTCGTCGGATGAGGTCATAGTCATGGCGAGGGTACAGTCGAGAAGAGCAGTCGCCCGCGAATCCTGAGCTTTTGGTCCAGGAATCAGATACATTTCGTAACCCGAGCCGTCCTATATTTACTCCAAGGAGAGATGCAGCTTGACTGAGCAATTCCACTGCGTATGCTGCGAGAAGTTGATGTCCCGCCAGGAAGCGGAGATGCTGTTCAAAACCGGTTTCTACCGCCGTTCCTACCGTCTCGGCTACTGCCGGTCCTGCGCTTTGAGCCGGGATGCGGATGATTCGGACAGCGGCGTTGCCCATATCGAGATCGTGGCCTTGCCTGCGGAGCGCCGGACGAGAGAGGGAAGCGGATTTATCGGGCGCGGCAAGATTCTGACGGCCTGACATTTCCACAGAGCTGATCCTGCCTGAGCAAGGCAGGTTTTTTTTTGCCCGGATCCGCTCCTGCCTTGCGTGCGGCAGCCTGCGGTCCGCTTTCCCGACCAAGGTCCAGGTTCCACTTCCCCTGCTTGATGGTCTATAATACAACAGGATATGTAAACGGCTGGAAGGTCGATGAGGAGGTGCAAGTTTGGAGACGAGCGCGATCGTTCAATTCAGGAACGTGACCAAGAAAATAGGCGGCAAGACCATTATCGACGGCCTCACTCTGGATTTGCCGAGGGGGGAGGTATTCGGCTTTCTCGGTCCGAACGGATCGGGCAAGACGACGACGATCCGGATGATGGTAGGCCTGATGAGAATGACGGAAGGCGAGATCCGCATCGGCGGAGCCAGCATCGCCACGGATTATGAGAAGGCGATCCGCCATGTAGGGGCTATCGTCGAGAATCCGGAGATGTACAAATACTTGACGGGGTACCAGAACCTGCTTCACTTCGCTCGGATGATTCCGGGAGTCGGGCGGAACCGCATCGACGAAGTCATTCGCCTAGCGGGGCTGGACAAGCGGATCCACGACAAGGTGAAGACCTACTCGCTGGGCATGAGGCAGAGGCTTGGCGTCGCCCAGGCGCTGCTGCACAAGCCGTCGCTGCTCATTCTGGACGAGCCGACCAACGGCCTTGATCCCGCCGGCATCCGGGAGCTGAGGGATTACCTGCGCAAGCTAGCCGAAGAGGAAGGGATTACGGTGTTCGTCTCGAGTCATCTGCTCTCCGAGATGGAGCTGATGTGCGATCAGGTGGCCATCATCCAGGCCGGCAAGCTGATCGATATCCGTTCGCTGCGCAGCGGCGATGGGTCTCAGGAGGCGGTGCCCGTACCGGTCCAGTTCGAGCTCGACCGTCCGGACGAAGCGCTGGCGGTCATCCGCCGGTCGATCCGTCCTGCCGGGGATGACGGGGGCAGGGAGATCCGCGCATCGGTAAGGGAAGGCTTGCTGGTCATCGACGCGCTGCGCGAGGATATAGCGGAGCTCAACGCTCTCCTGGTGAAGGAAGGCATCCGGGTATACGGAATCCGGTCCAAGGCGAAGTCGCTCGAGGATCAATTCCTGGAAGTGACGGGAGGTGAGTCGGTTGTTTGATTTCGGGAATCTCGTGCTCAACGAGAACATGAAGATCTACCGGCGCGCCCGGGTATGGATCATGTGGGGACTGATGGTCCTTGCGGTAGCCGCAGTATCGGGAATCGCCTATTCATCCAGTGCGAACCCGCCTTCCATGTGGCAGATGGTAGCCATCGAGATGATTGTGATGATGCCGCTTGTCAGCATTTTCGCCGTCATTGTCGCCGCTGACATCGTCGCGGGAGAATTCACGGCGGGAACGATCAAGCTGCTGCTGATCCGACCTTGGTCCCGTTCGAAGATTTTGCTGTCCAAGTATGCGGCGACGCTTCTGTTCGGTTTTTTCAGCATGGCGCTGCTGTATGCCGCGCTGCTGCTGGTCAATATCATCTTCTTCGGCTATGAGAAGGGCATCAAGGCGGCTGAGGTGTTCGGAGCCGCGGACCCTGCGATGTCGGCCTGGTCGTATTTCAACCAATCCTTCTTCATGCAGTTCATCTCCCTGATCGTAACCGTCACGCTGGCATTCATGATTTCGTCGGTGTTCCGCAGCGGCGCTCTGGCGATCGGACTTTCCTTGTTCGTCGTGCTGATGGGCAAGACGCTCGGCCAGCTGTTCGGGCTGATCGACCGCAAATGGGTCGATTACGTGCTGTTCCAGCATCTCGATCTGACCCGATACATCGGCATCGGCTCCAGCGGGGCGAACGGCGGCATGACGCTGGGCTTCTCTCTCGCCGTCCTTGCCGGCTATTATGTCATCTTCATGGCTTTGTCATGGTTCGTGTTTACGAGGCGGGATGTCGCCGCTTGACGGCTTTGTTTAACCGATGAACTTAAGTAATTTTATGGGAAAAAATAAGCGAGCCTCCGGATATGTCGATTTCTCCTGTTAAGGAGGGGCGGACATAGTCTTGGAGGCTTTTTTCGGTGCTGTAAAGAAGTAATGAATGAAATTTTCAATCCCTTAAAAAATATTACTTAATGTAAAATAATCAGTCTGAAAATGTTGAAATCCTAAAAATGGTGATTTATTTCCATGAAAATTATTTGTATTTAATGATTCGAATAAATACGAAAAATAGGAGAATTCGACCATACAAATATCGTAATAAAAATAATTATATAGTGATATATAGGTTCTAATTCCTAGCAGTTCGACTCGTTTTAGGACTTAAGAAATATAATAAATCGGGATTTTTCCTTGACCATTGTCTAAATATGGTGCTAGTATGGCCTAAGATTAATTTTCCATATATACAACAAATGGGGTGAAGAGTTGAGTAAAAATAAAGTTGGAAAAAATATAATTAAATGTACAGTAGCTGCTACTGTACTGGCGGGCAGTCTCTCAGGAATTCCTCTTTCTACGAATGGAGTTTCTCAACTGTTCGGTGTCCCTGTTGTCCGTGCGGCGAGCAGTTCGACTCAGTCGGATCTGCTGGGGAAAATCAAGCAATTGCATGAGGCTCTCGATGCTGCGGGGAAAGAAAATCTTGAGGCCGCGCTAAAGGCTGTCCAAGCGGTTCCAGACGACAGCAAGCATGATCTCATCCGGCCGGTAATCGGGAAATTCAATCTTACGGAAGATCAGAAGCATGTTCTGGGAGATCTGGCAAACGAAATCCTATACCTGAACTATGATCCAGAAGGCGCATTCCTTGAAAAGCTGCGCAGCAATGAGGCATACCGAAAGGTTCTTGTTGAACTATCCTCTGCCGCCGGACTGGATACAAGCGTAAGTGTAGATGCTGTAATGGAATACTTCCTACATATCCAAGACCTCGCTCAGATCAAGCTGCTTGCCTTGAGCGCCGTTGAACTCTCTGCTCTGACCAAGGACGAGTCCAAGCAGGAGGCGTTTCTGGAATCGTTGCTGGCTGACGTTCGAAAAGAAGAAAACAGCCCGGTAAACAAGCTGTTGAATCACTACGGAATCAATTCCGAGGACTTGAAGGCAGTAAAAAACAACATCAGGGATGCAATCGGCCAGCCTGTATATAGCGCTGCCGTCAATTCTCTGGTCAAAGCTTATTTCAAAATCCTTGATCTGGATGCTGCAAATCCGGGAGTTCCTGTAGATCCTGTAGATCCCGTAGATCCCGTTGATCCTGTAGATCCACCCGTAAATCCTACCTATCCAACGGTTATCGTCACGCCTCCTGCATCGGATTTGGATTCGACCTTCAACCAGCTTCTCCAAAAGCTGGCCAATGCATCGGATTCCGAGAAGCAGGAGCTTGTGAAGCAAGCCGTCCAGCTGGCCAATGAAGAGCTGAAGAAAGTTCAAACCTTGGATGCATCCAAGCTTGCCGTAGTTGCCGGCAACGAGGCGTTGGTAGAGCTGGGTCCTGAGTTGAACGATCTGCTGGACAAAGCAAAGGCTATTCTGGACAAGCTTGCTGATTTCCTGAATAAAGCGGGCTCCAAGGAAAGCCTTCCATCCGTCGCATTCAAGATTGATCTTGGGAATGTTGCCCAGGAAACGGTCACGCTCAAGATTCCGGAAGCATCCATGCAGAAGTGGGGAGCGATTCCATTCGGTTCTCTGGATGTAACCGTGAATGGCTTGACCGCATCCTTCCCTCGTGCGGATGAGTTCCAAAAATCGTTTGCCTTCACGATCAAGCAGCAGGATGCTTCTCAACAAGCAAGTCTGAAAGCGTACAAGGCTGTTTCTCCCGTATATGACTTCAGCCTTACCCTTGGCGGAGTGGCGACGGAGAGCTTTGATCATCCGATCAGCCTGTGGATTCCGGTTGCGGCTTCGGCTGGAGTGGACAAGGAGCTGCTCAGCGCAGCCCGCATCGATAACGGGAGCCTGAAATTCCAGGGCGGGGAGCTGAACGGGGACTACTTGGTTGAGCCGCGCAATCATTTCTCTTCTTATGTCGTCGTGGAGAACAAAGTCGCTTTCAACGATGTCCTCTCCGTAAAAGCGTGGGCTGGAAGGCAAATCGAGGTTCTCGCCGCCAAAGGCGCGATTGAAGGCAGAGGAAACGGAAGCTTCGATCCTAAAGGCACCGTTACCCGGGCCGAGTTTGCGAAGATGCTGATTCATGCCTTCAATCTGGAGGGCAAATCGGAAGCGGGCTCGTTCAGCGATGTTCCAAGCCAATCCTGGTTTGCTCCGTATGTCGGGTACGCCGTCAACAAAGGAATCATCAATGGCCGGACGGCTTCGCTCTTTGCTCCGAACGCTCCGATCACCCGCGCCGAGATGGCGACGATGGTATCCCGCACGCTGAAAGCAAGCAATAAGATCGGCAAGGAAGCCGCGGCAGGGACGGACACGAATCTGGCTGCGTTCAAAGACGGCGCCAGCATCAACGCTTCCCTCCGCGAAGGCGCTGCTCTGGCAGCCAGCCTCAACATCGTCATCGGGGACAATGGCTACTTCAAGCCGAATGCTAATGCCAGCCGCGCCGAAGCGGCCGTCATGATCTACCGGGCACTGCAAGTCAAATAACATGTTCTTCACTTTGGTTGAAGCATAAAATAGTCGCCGTCTTCCTCTTTTGTTTGTTTTCCTAAGAGGAAGACTTTTTAAACTTTAGCTGTCGGCTGGCTATCATTCCGACCGAGAAGGGAAGCCCATGCGAAAAAAGACAAAAGTACTGGTTTGGACGGGTGCGGTTGTTGTCGTACTTGGTACAGGCGGTATTGCAACGACAAATTTTCTCTTGAATAAGTTTTTGGATTCCATGTCGGAGCAGGTCGTGGCGACTGCCGTCGGCCAATCAGGGGAAGCAGATGCGTCAGCGGAAGCATCTGCAGATGAAGGCTCAAAGGAGAAACAGGCGGACGGAAACGTGCAAAAAGCAGCTCAAGAAACCGTTTCATCGGAGGAAAAAGCTCCTGCAGCGAAAAAAGAAGCGGCCAAAGATCCAAAAGGATATACGGCCAATCTGACCGGAGAAAAAATCAAGGAAATAAAGGACGATGTCTCGGTCTCCGACAAAATGGACGTCATGGCGATTCTCCTGAAAAAGCTGAGCCTGAGCGACATCCGCAAGCTTCAGCAGCTGGCCCAGGGCGGCTTGACCCGAGAGAAGAAACGCGAAGCCCGTGCCATCATTCACGATAAAGTCACGCCGGAGCAGTATGACGAGCTTATTACGATTGCCAAGAAGTATGGCGTCAGCCAAGGCCGGAATTACGAAGAAGTGATCAAGCAGGAAGAACGGCTGCTCAAACAGGAAAAAAGCAAGTAAAAGCAAGTAAAAGCAAGTAAAAGCAAGTAAAAGCAAGTAAAAGCATAGAAGGTAATGCCTCCTGCACCTCTATCACTGGAGACACTCGGTCATGCTGTGGGTTATGAGACCTTAGACGTTCATCGTCGGGGGCATGATGTGAGGGCGGGTTGGATGCCCCCTTTTTTTTTTATGGTAAAGAAATCGAGCTATATCCTTTAAAATAGCTGTCCAAACGTCGATTAAAGGATGTAGCTCGATTTCATTTACCGGCAGACTGGTCGTATTGGAGGGGATAGTATCAAAAAGATATTGCTGCTGGCTCAAAACTACTACCCCGAGATCGGTAGCGCCGCCAACCGAATCACGAATATGGCGAACGAACTCCAGGCTCTGGGGCACGAGGTTACCGTGCTGACTATGGAGCCAAGCTATCCTAATCGCAACATGTACAAGGACAGTCGCTTCTGGGAGCAGGACAAGCCTCCTCATCGGGTCATTCGCCTTAAAATGAGGACAAGGAAGTATAGTCATAACCTGTATAACAGGCTGCTGTTATACACGGAAATGATGTATAAATTTATTCGCACCGTGCGCAGGCTCAACCCTGAATATGATTACATACTGGCTTCAACGCCGGCTATTTTTGTGGGAATGGCGGGTATGGCGGCCAAAAAAAGGTTGAAATGTCCGCTGATTCTCGATGTCAGGGATCTATGGCCGGATTCGCTGCTGGGTACAGGCGCGTTCAATCACAGGCCGATCATCTTCCTGGCCGGCTGGATCGAAAAGCGGATTTATAGAGCAGCCAAGCATATTGTCGTAAACAGCGAAGGCTTCAAGCCTCATATCGTGAGCAAAGGAATCGAAGCGGACAAAATCAGTTTCATGCCGAATTCCTTGAACAACAAGGATATTGAAGCCAAGCCTTCCCTGCACAAGGACAATGAGGCGCTGACGGTGGTATATACCGGCAACGTTGGATTGGCTCAGGATTTGGACATCTTTTTGAAGGCTGCCGAACTCATGAGCAAGAGAAGAGATGTTAATTTCAAAATCATGGGTTATGGATACCGCTACAAAGAACTGAAGGACCGTGTGAACCAGGCTGGGATGGACAACCTGGAGATTATTGACGCCTCCAACAAAAAGGAAGCGGTCGAAGCCGTCAATCAAGCGGATATTGCCTTCGTTAGCCTGATTCCACAGAGAGTATTCGATAAAGTGCTCCCTGGAAAAATCGTCGATTATATGTCCATGGGCAAGCCGATCATCGGAGCCGTATCCGGATATTCCGCCGACCTCATCCTCCAGGCAAAATGCGGGTTCGTGTCGGAGGCTCGCGATCCGATCGCAATCGTTGAATTCATCGAAAAGCTTCTAGCTAGCAAAGAATTGAGAATGAACCTTGGGAGAAGCGGATATGAATATGCTCTGCAGCACTTTCAATGGCAGCGAAACATATCCATTTTAGATCAAATATTGGAGAATGATTATGAGCAAGAGAATTTGCATGTTCGTTTGGAACCACTTTACAAATGATGCTCGAGTCATGAGAGAATGCTCCGCTCTTGCCGAGGCTGGCTACGAAGTGGACTTGATTGCTATTCATGATTTCAAAAATCCGCACTTGCCCAGGTTCGAAAGCCGAAAGGAAGGTTATTCGGTTTATCGGGTCCGAAGCTCATTCCGTTTTCTATCCGTTGTTGCGGGCATAGCCAACCGATTGAAAAGGCATCTGCGCCAATATCCAACCCTTATAACCATACCCTTAGGACTTGCCTTGGCAGGTCTTTTTTTTTATTCCCCTATGGACTTGTTCGGCAATGATAGCCTGTGCTCTAGTTCTGCCAAGAAAAAGTCGAGGGTTTATCAACAAATCGTTGATCTTTCTGCAAATGGTCAGGCAGGGCTTGAAAAAGAAATACGACCTTTATCATAGCAACGATCTGAACACTTTGCCTCAGGGATATCTATGCAGCAGGATATGGAGAAAAAGCAAGCTCGTTTATGATTCACACGAAGTTCAGACGAGCCGGACGGGTTACAACAGTCCGGTTTACGGGATGGCTGAACGTTTCCTCGTGAAGCGTGTGGACGTCATGATTGCAGAAAATCATACGAGAGCCAAGTATACGGAACAATTGTACGGTATTTATCCGAATGTCGTGCATAACTACCCGGAGATCTCCAGGCCTGAAGAGAGCAGCCAAGTTAACCTGCACGAGCTGCTTGAAATTCCCCTGCATGAGCCGATCCTGTTATACCAGGGCGGAATTCAAATCGGACGAGGACTGGACAAGATTATAGAGGCGGTCCCATTGTTCGATCGCGGAGTGGTCGTGATGATCGGCGACGGGAAAATCAAGCCGGAGCTGGTTGCGATGGTACGGGAGCGAGGCCTGGAGCAGAAAGTAAGGTTTCTTCCTAAAGTGCCGGTGGAAGATCTGCTTCATTATACAAGAAACGCCTACCTCGGCTTCCAGGTGCTGAACAACATTTGCTTCAATCATTACTCCGCTTCCTCCAATAAATTGTTTGAATACATGATGAGCGGAGTTCCCGTAGTGGCCTGCTCTTTCCCCGAGATTCAGCGGGTTGTTGAAGGCGAGCAGATTGGTGTATGCGTGGATTCGCATAGTCCGGAGTCGATTGCAGGCGGCGTGAATAGGCTGTTGGGCGATGTACAGCTTTATAAGAGTGGGAAAGAAAACTCCTTGAAGTCAAGACAAAAGTTTAATTGGAAAAGTGAAAAAGAAAGCTTCATTAAGATATATAAGGAAGTGATTATTTAATGGAGGAGCCAAACAATACGTATTTTTTGAACGATAGGGATAAGGTATCTCTTTTATTAGCAGATGTTTTAAAACAATTGGATGAAAATAATCATATAATCAATAATCTTGAAAAAGAAATTCATACTCATAAGTTAGAAGTAGAGCAGTTAAATCGTAAGCTGGAAAAAATGAATACAATGAAAGTAATCGTAATGATGAAGTTTTATTGGAGATTGAAGAAAAAATTATCAAAGGCAGTGAAAATTAATGAAAAAAGACGAGCGTAGCCATAGCCAAATTGATAATAATCATCGTCTTATGAACCTGATTAAAAATCAACTTGATCCTAACATAATTAAATCTAAGCATTCGTTATTAAGAAAAAATTGGACTGCCTCTTCTAATGATATCACGGTAGTTAACGAAGCAAATGTACTTGTTATATCAAATACTAAAGAGACTAAAAGATATCTGTCCTACATAGAGAAAAACAACAGTTTCAGTGTCTATCCGAAGCATAGATTCCCGCTATGTTCAAAAGATGTTTTAAATATAAATATTGAAATGGAAGAATATGGCAACATAGAAATTAGTTTAATTGTCATTGAATATGATGAAAAAGAAAAAATAAATCAAATCGTGATGCCAGTCAATAGCAAGCGTAATGAGTTCCGGTTAAAGGATGAAACGAAAGCTGTACGATGCGCTCTTAAGGTAAATGGAAAAGGAACGGCTAAAATTAAAAGATTAGAGTTAATTCGAAAGCAACCTGAATTAAAAGATCTCTATGTACAAAACACTAAACCTATATCAAATAAACGTAAACAAATAATCAAATCATTAAAGAGCCTTAAAGTTGCATGCATTTTAGACGAATTCTCGAGAACTTGTTACGAGAAAAATGTCCAGCTGATTAATCTTACACCTTCCACCTGGAAAGAAACTCTTGATTCCGAAGTGCCGGATATTTTATTGGTTGAATCCGCATGGAAAGGATATCAGGGAACTTGGGAGTATAAAATTGCGACTTACAGCAATCAAGATAAAACAGACTTGAAGGAATTGCTGAACTGGTGCAGGGAAAACGGGGTTCCCACCGCTTTTTGGAACAAAGAGGATCCAATACATTTCAATAAATTTATAGATACAGCCCAATTATTTGACTACGTATTTACGACGGATAGTAACATGATTGCTGATTATCAGAAGAAAATTAAACATAATCGTGTTTTTGCCCTGCCTTTTTCTGCCGACCCTTCTTTGCATAATCCGGTCAAACTGCCTGAAGGCCGGAAGCACAAAATTAATTTTGCGGGTTCCTATTATTCGAACCGACACGAGGATCGGCAAAATGCGATGGATATTTTATTTAATCTTGCTTGTGAATATGAGTTTGATATCTATGATCGGAACTTCGAGGCTAATCTCAAAAACAAAAATAGTAATTTTCAATTCCCAGATTTCTTGAAGAATCATATCATTGGAAGCTTGTCTTACGAAGATATTGAGAAGGCCTATAAAGGTTATAGAATTTGCTTGAACGTTAATAGTGTCATTGATTCTCCCACAATGTTTTCGAGAAGGGTTTTCGAAGCATTGGCAAGCGGTACCCCTGTTGTGAGTACTAAGTCTAAAGGTATTCAAGCTATGTTTAACAACCTAGTTATCAATTCTAACGAGGTTCATGTCCTTGAAGAAGAAATGAATCTATTAATGAATGATGATCTCTATTACAGGCGCAAGTCTCTTGAAGGAATCAGAGAGATATATTTAAATCATACTTATCAACATCGACTTCAATATTTAGTAAACAAAATCGGAATCAAGGTTGAACATCCTTTGCCGATGAAACAGATTTGCATGGTTTCGGTCGTGCATTCTAAAGAAGAGTTTGAAAGAGTCTACAATTTATTTTCAAAACAAACCTGGAATGATAAAAAACTATGCATTTTTCTAGATAATTTTGAAGGATACATAGATATCCTTAATCATTATAATAACGATAAAGTGAACGCATATGTTTATTCTTATGCCGAATTTTATGGAAAAGCAGCCTCTTTCTTCGGGGATACTTATGTCTGCTATATTAATCCCAACGATCATTACGGCGAAAACTACCTGTTGGACATGGCAATAGCTATTGAATACAGCCATAGTGAAATAATCGGCAAGAGCAACAAGTACTGCTTCAAAAATAATGAGTTCATAGATAATGATGAAGATGAGTACGTATTCGTGATGAATTTGGAGCCGCATTCCTCCATGATTAAAGCGTCTATTCTCAAAGAAAACTTGTTTAAATGTTTATCTGATTTAAAAGAAAATAAAAATTTCAATAGGTATTTCCCTCAAGGACATAAGTTGTTTTCGGTAGATAAATTTAATTATATTCAGAATTTCATTTCCAAGCAGCCTGTCATATATGATCTATAAAAGAGGGTAATTATGCGACGTTTAAAAATTTTGCTCTATGGCGATGTTGACCTAAATCATCTGGATGGCTCGGCGATTTGGCTCCAATCTACTGCAAGAGTAGTGTCACAGGATCCAAACGTAGATGTGGATGTACTGCTTAAAGCAAAACCTATCAACGAGGTTGTATTATCTGATCTGAAAAAACAAACCGAGAGTGAAACTAATTCAACATCATGATGTTATTACAACTCGAAGTAATAGATTGTCCATTGAAGATGCCATTCATGCTATTGAGAAACTTGATGGTCAAAACAAGTACCATTGTATTATTGTGAGAGGCTTTGATTTGGCAAAAGAGTTGTGTCTCAAGCCCTATGCTCAAAAAGTTATTCCGTATATCACAAATATAAAATATACAGGCAGTGTCATTAATACAGAAGATGCTTATGCATTGCAGAAGATATATCACAACGTTACTTATTTTTTCGTTCAAACGGAGCAAGCCAGAGAACTGTTAGTTGAAAGTCTAAACGTGGACGGTCAGAAGTTTAGACTGTTATATCCTATGATTCCAGAAGAATTCAAGGTCGTGGATTCAAGGCCCCGTGTGAAGTCAAATACAATCGTATATAGCGGTAAGTTTGCTTCAGAGTGGTACATTGAAGAGATGTTGAATATTTTTGCAAGATTAAGAGCATTGGATTTGAATATGAAATTAAATATAGCGGGAAATAAATTTCAAGGTGATCTTGCCGCTAAAAAGAATGAACTGACTATGAGAATGCAACAAACAGAAGGTATTTCATGGACCGGCGCTGTATCCAGAAGTGCTGTTATTGATTTGGTTAGAAATTCAGACATCGGCTTTTGTTGGAGAAGTGAAAGTATCGATAATGATTCAAGTACGGAGTTATCGACAAAATTATTGGAATATGGGCGGTTAGGCAAACCGACGATCGTAAGAAGAACGAAGCTGCATGAATCCATATTAGGTAAAGATTATTTTATGTATGCAGAAACTGAGGATGAGGTTGTTGAGAAGACAATTCAAATAATGAATAATGCTCAACTGTACAGGCAAGAATCAAGGAAAATTCAAGAGGCTTGTAATAAGTTTGGGTATGAAGAATCCTATAAGAGAATCAAGGAAACATTATGGAGCTTTAATAAGGACAAAATAAATGTGGTATTTGCAGGACATGATTTTAAATTTATTCAATCTGCTATTGATTATTTTGTAGTCCAGCCCGAATACGAGGTGAAGATTGATCCTTGGACGGGGCATAACAAGCATAACGAAGAGCATAGCAAGCACTGCTTGGAATGGGCAGATGTGATTTTCTGTGAATGGGGTCTGGGCAATGCTGTCTGGTACTCGAATCATAAGATAAAAGGTCAAAAATTAATTGTTAGAATGCATCGCCAAGAAATTGAAACAGTATTTCCAGTCAACTATCAACTGGACAATATTGATCATATCGTGGCAATTTCTCCCTACATCCTTGAGGAGTTTCACAGAGTCCTTAAAATACCCAGATCTAAATTTACTATGATTTACAATATGATCAACATTAAAAAATTCAGAAAAAAGAAAATTGAAAATGCGGATATTCAATTTAATGTCGGAATCTGTGGAATAATTCCCTCTCTCAAAGGATTTGACAGAGCATTGAATATTTTTGAAAACTTATGGGAAAAGAACCAAAGGTATAAACTATTCATTAAAAGCAAACTACCTCATGAACTTCCTTGGGTTCTTAAGAGGGAACAAGAAAAGCTGTACTACGATAATGCCTTTAGTAGAATAGAGCAAGCTCCCTGGAAGAATAACGTCGTATTTGATCCTTCTGGGGATGATGTGAATGAGTGGTTCAGGAGAATTGGTTTTATTCTTTCTACTAGTGAATATGAGAGTTTTCACTTGGCTCCAATGGAAGGCATGGTTTCCGGCAGTATCCCAGTAATTTTCAATTGGCCTGGAGCAGAAACGATTTATCCCAAGAAGTATATTTTTGAGAATGAACATGAAATGTCTGCATTTATTTTTGAATCTAAATATGATGTGACTTCTATTGATATAGAAAAATATCCAATTACATATTTTGATGAAAATAAAATCTTAAAAGAAATAAAAAGAACTAATAGATATTTGAGTTCTATTTTTATTTGAAATTGAAAGGGTGCCATTGATTGAACTTTGAGTTAGAACTACAAAAGAAAGACAAAGAAATTGAAATCTTGAAAAGTAAACTTCGCTCTTTTTCTGGAGAAGATATTTATGTTGGAGAAAAAGAAGTGAAATATGTTTTCAAAAAAAGAAATAGTGATTATTTAATTGTTGGATTTTCTGGAATACCGAAAATAGGAACACCTCCAAATTATAATTATGCTAAAACTCTTGTGAATACTGAGATAAACCAACTTTTTATTTTGGATCATCATGGAATGATCGGATGTTATTATCTTGGAGAAAACAAAGAATTTGCTGTTGAAAGATCCGTTTATGAATTAATAGAAAAAATCAGAGTCGAAAATAACATTTGTAAGGAAAATGTAATTACATTTGGATCAAGTAAGGGGGGGTATGCTGCTCTTTATTTTTCCTTTAAGTATGGCTATGGAAATGTAATTTCAGCTTCTCCTCAAACCAAATTAGGACATTATCTAATTGAACAAGTTATTGCGGGTGCCTATATTGCACATTTCATAGCTGGTGGAACAAAAGATAATCATAAAAACTATTTAGATAATTTACTTTTTGATGTAGTAAAAAAAGCTGAGAAGTCTCCTAATATACGAATTCATGTAGGAGAAGGGGAAATGCATTATAAAAAACATGTTATTCCCTTGCTGGAAGAGTTTGATAAGTGCGGTTTTAAATATATATTAAATTTAGGTCCTTATTCTAGTCATAATGATGTTGCTACGTTCTATCCACCGTATCTCCTAGAGTCTATTGAAGAAATCACCAAAGGTTAAATCTAACTTCTGAGAAAGTTTATTTAATGGGGGTATTCACGTGAAAATCTGTACCATAGGTCTCGGTTACATCGGTCTGCCTACCTCAGTCACCTTCGCTCAGCACGGAGCCGACGTCGTAGGCGTAGACGTCTATCATAAAGTAGTAGAGACATTGAACTCCGGCAGAATCCATATCGAGGAACCGGGGTTGGAAGAAGCAGTCAAAGATGTGGTCGAAAGGAAGAAGTTCCGAGCTTCATTAATGCCGGAAGAAGCAGATGTCTTTATCATCGCTGTTCCGACTCCGAATATCGATGATGAGCATAAATCCTGCGACTTGAGCTATGTGCTCCAAGCAACAAAGCAAATCCTTGCCTACGTTAAAAAGCACAATGTAATCATAATTGAATCGACGATCGCCCCGCGGAGCATGGATGACCATGTGAAACCTCTTATTGAGGCCGCGGGGTTTGTTGTTGGTAAGGACATTTATCTGGTTCATTGCCCCGAAAGAGTGCTGCCAGGTAAAATCTTGCATGAGATCGTCCACAACAATCGCATTGTCGGCGGCGTTACGGAAGCTTGCGCGGAAGCGGGGGCGAATGTCTACCGGACATTCGTCAAAGGTGAAATCATCAAAACGAATGCCCGCACGGCGGAAATGTCCAAGCTGATGGAAAATACCTTCCGGGATGTGAATATCGCTCTCGCCAATGAATTGACGAAGGTTTGCAACGATCTGGGCATCAACACACTGGAAGTCATCGAGATGGCCAACAAACATCCGCGGGTCAATTTGCATCATCCCGGCCCAGGTGTAGGCGGACACTGCCTGGCGGTTGATCCTTATTTCATCGTCGCCAAGTCGCCGGATCTGGCCAAGATCATTCACCTTTCCAGAGAGACCAATTCATCCATGCCACACTACGTGGCAGCAAATGCAGAGAAACTGGTCAGGGGGATCCACAATCCGAAAATAGCGGTCTTGGGAGTTACCTATAAAGCGGATGTGGATGACATCCGGGAAAGCCCTGCCATGGAAATCGTAGAGCTGCTGTCGGGAACGGGCTTCCGCTTGTCTATTCATGATCCGCATGTAAATACTCTGGACCCGAGATTTGTCTCCGCCGAGGAAGCTCTGAGAGATGCCGATCTTATCCTTCTGTTAACGGACCATACCGAGTTTCGGGTCATGGACTTCAGTCCGTATGTGAAGGGAATGAGGAACCGGCTGCTGTTCGACACGAGGAATAGTGTGAAACCGGAAAATGCTCAAGGATTGCAAACAGTCAATTTCGGAAACTTATATCAGTTTGTAAATAATCTTGAAACCGTGATTGCATGAATTTTTTGAACATCGTAGCAAAGGAACATTTTAAAAACCGCTATATGATCGTAAGAATCGCCTTGTTTCAGCTGAAATCCACTTATATGTCCAATCGTTTAGGCTTGCTTTGGGTGCTTCTGAATCCGCTCAGTCAATTGGCCGTCTATTGGGTTGTTTTTGGATTGGGGGATCCGGGGGGGAGCTTCCGTAGAGGGAGTTCCTTTTGTCCTCTGGCTGAGCTGCGGCCTTGTTCCTTGGTTGTTTATCGGCTCAGGAATCGTGCAGGGAGCCAACTCAGTCAGCTCGCAGCTAGGCCATGTATCCAAAATGAAGTTTCCGCTGAGCGTACTTCCTTCCATCACCATCCTTACACAGCTGATCTCTCATTTGATTATGCTGGTTATGGTTTTGATTGCGGTCGTCATTAAATATGGCTTTTTCGGATTATCTTATTTGGGAATCGTTTATTATCTGATCGCATCATTGTCCCTTTTATCCGCGTTGGCTTTGTTTACCTCGACCGTTTCGGCATTTGTCCGCGACTTCAGGTTTGTGATCGGCGCGGTTACAAGAGCCCTGTTCTTCATTACTCCGATCATGTGGACGGTAAACGCCAAGACGCCGGAGCTGCTGAAAAAAGTGATCCACTACAATCCCGTCACTTACTTAGTGGATGGATACCGCAATGCGATGCTCTTCAATCAATTTTATATCGCTACGGCCTATACCGCCGGATTTTGGCTGGGAGTAGCGGTGTTGTTTGTGTGGGGCGCGTTCATCCATGTTCGATTCCGCAAGCATTTTATGGATTATCAATAGAGGTGTTGACTAAGCGTGCATCAAGTCCAGTTTCAAGAGGTAAGCAAATCTTTTCGGCTGCATTCCAGCATAAATGAAAAGATTCGGGATTTATTTTATATCAAGAAGGATTTCCCTGTTCATCATGCTCTGCGCAGTCTGACTTTTGCGGTCGACCAGGGCGATGTAGTCGGAATCATAGGGCTGAATGGCGCCGGCAAAAGCACGTTGTCCAACCTTATTGCCGGAGTGACGATTCCCTCCAGCGGTTCGGTTCACATCAACGGAAACGCCGCTCTTATCGCGATATCCTCCGGTCTGAACAACCAGCTCAACGGCCTTGAAAATATTGAGCTGAAAGGGTTGATGATGGGATTGTCCCATCAGCAGATCAAAGCGATAACGCCGGCTGTGATCGAGTTTGCCGAGCTGGGGAAATTCATTCATCAGCCTATCAAAAGCTATTCCAGCGGAATGAAGGCCAGACTTGGATTTGCGATATCGGTTCACATCGATCCTGACATTCTCGTCATCGACGAGGCTCTTTCCGTAGGGGATCAGACGTTCAGCGACAAGTGCCTGGCCAAAATAAATGAATTCAAAGAGCGGGGAAAAACGATCTTTTTTATCAGCCATTCTCTGTCGCAAGTCAAGAGCTTCTGCGGCAAAGGGCTCTGGCTTCATGACGGCGAGCTGAAGAAATACGGAGATATTGAAGAGGTCGCAGCGGAGTATGAGCGGTTCTTGAAGCATTATCAAGCTCTCTCTCCGGCAGAGAGGACCGAACTCAGAGCTTCGCACTGGGGAGAATTTTAAGAATAGAAATGGGGATTTATGATGTGGAATCGATTGAAAATCGGAGTTCTGGCGACATTGCTCGCCTTCATCGTCCAGCCGCACTATGCTCAAGCCGCCGCGTCAACGGTAAAAACGCAATCTGTTGCCTATGAGACCATATTTGACGGCAGAACGCTGCAGATGCCTGACAATCAGTATTTATTCACCTACCAAGGTACTTCTTACGTTCCGATCCGTTATATCGCGTACGGTCTGCTCCAGTCCGTTCAATGGAACGCCTCGACATCTACGGTAACGGTATCCAAGCCGACAGACAAAGAACAGGTCGTTCTGAGGGAGTATTTTCTCAATGCGATCGGGGCTTCCGGAGCGCCGGCTTCGATCGGGAATCAAAAGCTGTCCATTACACCGGCTAAAGCTTCGTTTGTCTTTTACGGAGTGAAAAAACAGCTCCCTGCCGGCCAGACGGCTTATATGCTGAATAACAGCCTGTATGTTCCCATCCGGTTCATGAGCGAAAGCACGGGCATGAATGTGAAATGGGACAGCTCCAGCAAGCGGATCACCATCACTTCACCGGCACCGGCTTCCGACAAACCGACGGAGCCTAAGCCGGAAGATCTTGGTTCCGGCAATGCCGCTGGCAGCGGCAATTCCGGCTCGACCGGCAATGCTTCGGGAGGATCGGCGGGCGGCGGCATCGTGATGCCTTCTCCCCCCGCTTATGAGGATGTCAAATTCCGGGCGGACGCCAAGCTCCAGACTCTGTATATGAACGCCAAAACGACTTTTCTCAAGCTCGGGCAGCAATATGTGGACACGTCGGATAAAGCTAAGCGAGCCGCTTTGAAGAAACAAGGCGAAGCATCGCTGGCCAGCTTCAGCTCGCAGTTTGATTCCCTTGTCTCCCAAGTGGAAGCCGAACTGAACAAGTATGGCTACAGCACGTCAATCATCCAGGAGTATCGTCAGAAATACAACGAAGAATTGGACGCAGGCCGTGACCTGATGAGCGACATGATGAAAGGCTGATTTAAAAAGCCCAGCATTGGCCGATGAGCCGATGCTGGGCTTTTTTTGTCATCAACCAGCCTGGCGCCGCTCCTTCACGGAGCCTTCCCGGGCGGCCTCGCGAACTTCCCGGATATCGCGCCCCGCCGCATCCGAAGGCTCGGCAGGATTGCGGACGGCTGGAGCGGCCGGTTCTGCCGGCCGCTCCATGCGGCAGCTGCCGCTGAGAATGCCGCCGTCCTGGACGATGAGCGAGGCGGCTGTCGCGCTGCCGTGGAGCTCGCCGCTGGACATGATCGTCAAGCGTCCGGTCGTCGTGATGTCGCCGTACACTTTGCCGGATATCGTAACGTCCTTGGCCGAAATGTTGGAGCGGACCACGCCGCTTTCTCCGACAATGACATCTTCCTTGCAATCGATGTCTCCGCGGTATTCGCCTTCGATTCTCAGGCTTGCCTGGCAGGATAAGGTGCCTTCCGCACGCGTTCCCTGGCCGATCAACGTATCCGAAGCCGACCAGCGCTTGTTTTCCTTGAACATCGATATCCGCCTCCCTTGGATGAATTCATGCTATGTAGTATGTATTCCCCAACGGAGTCCTTCATTCCATTTCCCAAAGAAAGGGGACTTCACCATCCTGGCATCGTCTTGGATAAAATGCTTGAAAATCCTGCCTGCCGTTGATACTACTACCAATGGATATAATCATGCGCCATCCTTATTTCCTGCGATAGAAAAGGACTCTCTCCATCAGGTAAAATAACGAATGACGGATGAGTCCAATCCGATTCCGCCAATCCGCAAAAGAGGTGCCTCATGTTCTGGCTCGTGCTCGCCCTGTTCATCTTTCTCTTCCAAATCATGACGATCCTCATTCTCGAGTACCGCCAGCCGAGCAAGACCGTCGCCTGGCTGCTCATCCTGTTCGTGCTGCCCGTCATCGGCTTTGTCATGTACTACTTCGTCGCGCGCGAATACCAGACGAGGCGCACGGTCCGGCGAAGGGGCGTCATCGCCCATGAGGTCCAGCTCAAGGCGCTGCGGCAAAGCGTTCTCGTCCATCGGCCAGGAGACATGGAAAATCCGGACTTCAAGCATGAGGTGCGGCTGTTCAACCTGCTCGACAGCTTCTCGATGCTGCCGGTCACCGGCTGCAACCGGACGGAGATCCTCACCAACGCGGAGCCGACCTACGCCTCGATCCTGCAGGCGCTGGATTCGGCCCGCCATCACATTCATCTCGACTATTATACGATCCGCCATGACGAGATCGGCAGCAAGTTCAAGGCGATGCTGCTCCGCAAAGCCGCCGAAGGCGTCGAGGTCAGAGTCATTTACGACGGAATCGGCAGCATGGAGCTCCGGAACGCCTATGTGCAGGAGCTGCTGGACGGAGGCGTGAAGATGCAATGCTTCCTTGCTCCGCGCATCGCCTTCTTCGACAAGCGCGTCAACTTCCGGAACCATCGGAAGATTGTCGTCGTCGACGGGAAGATCGGGTTCGTCGGAGGCATCAACATCGGGGACGAATATCTCGGCAAAAACCCGAAGCTGGGCTTCTGGCGGGACACGCATGTTCGGATTGAAGGGGACGCGGTCTATTATCTGCAGCTGGTGTTCATGCGGGACTGGTGGTTCACGGCCCGGGAGAAGCTGGATCATCCCGCCTATCTTCCGGAGCATGGCTGCAGCGGCACCGAGCAGGTCCAGATCGTCGCCAGCGGACCGAATACGAGCGCGGACTCCATCCTGGAGAGCGTATTCTCCGCCATCAGCGCCGCCAAGGACAAGCTCTACATCGCGACGCCGTACTTCATTCCCGACCCGAGCGTCCTGATGGGACTGCGGACTGCGGCGCTGAGCGGCGTGGATGTCCGAATCATCCTCCCCCACAAGTCGGATTCCAGGCTGGTGCTCTATTCTTCGCTCTCCTATGTCCAGGACCTGCTTGAGGCGGGCGTCCGCATCTATCGCTACCGCAAAGGCTTCATCCACGCGAAGGTCATGATCGTGGACAGGCTCATGGCGTCGGTCGGAACGGCGAATATGGATATGAGAAGCTTCTTCAGCAATTTCGAGATCAATGCGAATCTGTTCGGAAGCAAGGCGATCGGAAGGCTGGAGGAGGACTTCATGCTTGATTTGAAGGACTGCTACGAGCTGAAGCTCGGCGAATTCGAGGCGCGTCCATGGACGCAGAAGGCGGCAGAAGTGGCGGCGCATATGCTGTCGCCGCTATTGTAGGATGCCGGCTTAACAACCGGCATAAGCCGGCCCGGGAGGAGCCGGCCGAAGAGAGGGCATGGTGCGGCCGGCAAGCCGGCGGCTCGAAGCTTCAAAGCGCAGGCGGCCGAGGAACAAGATCCGCTTCTATGATTCTAAACAGCGTGCCGCAGAGGCTGCAGGTGTGGAACAAGGCTTTCCGTTCCAAGCCTGCGGCTATTTGCTCTCTCGAAGCCGGGTCGGATAAGCCGAGCTTGTCCTCAAGGGAAGGGCATGAATCCGCATTCCCGCAGCTATAGCAGATCACTTTGACGACAGCCAGACTCAACCCCGTTCACCCCGTATGTTTCAATTGAATGATACATAATGTAGCACATTATAGCATATTTTGATTATGGTGTCCTGCTTTTCAAAAAATCCAAAATAGGCCTCAGCGCCTGCTTGGGAGCGTGCGCCAGAAGATCTCCGCGCTGCTGGAGCCGATCGTGAATATTGAGCAGGTGAAAGTCGCGCGGCTGCGCTCCCTGCCTGATCTCGTCCCATTCCAGCGGAGTGGAGACGGTCGCTCCGGCTCTGGCTCTCGGCGTATAGGGAGCGGCAATCGTCTTGCCTTGATAATGCTGCAGGTAATCGAAATAGATCCGATCGCCGCGGTTTTTCTTGAGCCGCTCCACGGTGAACAGCTTGGGATGCTTCTGGGTCATATAACCCCCGACGAACAGTCCGATCGAGCGCAGCTCGTCGAAGCTTAGCCGATCGGCCAGCGGTACGATGAGCTGTACGCCGGTAGCGCCGCTCGTCTTGGCGATCGACTCGATGCCGAGGCCTCTCAGCTGCTCGCCGACAAGCCAGGCCGCCTCCATGATTCTCGGCTCCTCTTCCACGGAAGGATCGAGATCGATGACCCATTCGGTCGGATGCTGGGGATCGTCGGCCAGGTCGAAGGAAGCGTGGAACTCCAGGCAAGCCAGGTTCCCGAGCCAGATCAAGGTCGGCAGCGAGTCGAGAACGACATAATCGATGCTGCCGTCCGACCGGGTCCGGACGAACTCGGGCCGCGGCTCGGGGCAGTTTTTCTGGTAAAAGGACTTGTCATGGATGCCGTGCGGATAACGGATCGTCGTCAAATGACGGTCGCGGCAATGCCGAATCAGGAAGGGGGAGAGCTGGACCAGCTTCTCCAAATACATGAGCTTGGTTATGCCCATCTCCGGCCACAGCGGCTTGGACGGGTTCGTTATCGTCAACTGGTGGCCGTCCAGCGTGATGCTTCCCTTTTCGCTGCGATAGCCATTGGATGCTGGCATGGACTTCTACTCTCCTCTCCGGCGGCCGAAGCCGGCGATCTTGGGATGGCGAAGCTGGCCGGCCTCGGTGATCTCCAGCCCGGTTACTGTGCAAGGAAAGGGATTTTGAAGCCAGACGACCCGTTCCTTTTTCAGGTCATTGGGGAGAGCGGCAAAGGGAAGGGCTGTCCCCGCATGCAAAGAGCCGTCGGCGAATGCGCCTTCCGGCACAAGCCGGCTCGTCAGGAGCGCGCGCATCTCCCCGGTCAACCCAAGCGATACGCTGCCGAAATACTGCCCGTCGACGCTCATGACGAGGCTTGCGGCCATTCCATCCCGAATCTTGAGTCCGACGATGTCCACATCCAGCAGCAGGGCGGTTTTTTTCTTGAACCAATCCTTGTGCTGCTTGCCTTCCTTATAGAGAGAATCCAGGCGTTTGCTGACGACGCCTTCCCAGCCGGCTTGCGCGACCCACTGCCACAGAGCTTCTCCGTCGCGGTAAAGCTCCGTAACCAGCATCCCCTCCGGCAGCCTCGGAGAGAGGGCCAGAAGGACTTCATGCCTTTGCAGATAAGGCAGGCCTCTAAGATCCCGGTCTCCCGCCGCCAGCACATCGAACAGCACATAGGCGAGTCCGGCGGGAGGCTGGGGCTGATCGGCCGAATCGGCATGGCTGCCCAAGCCCGGAGGCTGCTGCGGACGCAGCAGCCTGTCGTCCGAGCCGGCCAGGCTGCCGGGGGC
>NZ_CBRA020000016.1:0-5022 GCF_000469945.2 Paenibacillus sp. P22
TCCGTAACCAGCATCCCCTCCGGCAGCTCGGAGAGAGGGCCAGAAGGACTTCATGCCTTTGCAGATAAGGCAGGCCTCTAAGATCCCGGTCTCCCGCCGCCAGCACATCGAACAGCACATAGGCGAGTCCGGCGGGAGGCTGGGCTGATCGGCCGAATCGGCATGGTGCCCAAGCCCGGAGGCTGCTGCGGACGCAGCAGCCTGTCGTCCGAGCCGGCCAGGCTGCCGGGGGCGGAACGCTTGCTGTCCGCGCCGCCGGCCATCACCTCCGCCGGCACGGCCGGATTGCGAAGCGGCGTCAGTCGGGTTCCGCCCTGATTGCCGCGCATGCGCTCGCGCTGCAGCACCCTCTGGAAGCTGGGCCTGCTGCCCGTCCAGGCGATCAGCTCTCCGTCCAGAATGCAGCGGCCGAGAGCAGCCTTCTCTATTAGGACGACAATTTCGGGGTAAATGTTGTTCTTGATCAATCCTTGGCGCGAATACAGCAGCGCCTTGCCGTCCGGCCCGATGTCGGCCAGCAGCCTGACGCCGTCCCATTTGATCTGGTAGCCCCAGTCTTCTCCCTGCGGAAGATCGGCTCTCGTTATGGGCGCCATCGGCGCCGTCAGGCCAAGCGGAAGGCTGCCTTTCGCGGCGCGCATCAGGAAGCGCCGGATTCCTTGGTTTTCTTGGCGCGAGGCTTGGCCGCTTTCTTCGCGGGCTTATCGGCTTCACCGGAGTCGGCAAGACCGGCTGCCGGCGCTTTCGCGCTTTTCTTCTTGGGCTTGTCCGCGGCGCCGGTATCGAGCACGGGCGCTGCGGCAGGTCCTTTGACCGATTCAAGGCTCGCCTGCAGGGCTGCCATCAGATCCAGCACATGTGCGGGCTCCTGCTGCGGCGCGATGCGGACTTCTTCGCCGGCAATCTTGCCCTGGATGAGATCATGCATGGCGCTCCGGTAATCGTCGGTGTATTTCTCGGGCTCGAACGGCGTCGTCAGCTGATCGATGAGAAGCTTGGCCATCGACAGCTCCTTGTCATTCAGAGCTACCGCTCCGGGCAGGTTCGGAACCTGCTGGATCGGCCGGATTTCGTCGGGATAGAAGATCGTCTCGATCGCGAGGCAGCCTTCGAGAACGCGAATCGCGGCGAGGCTCGATTTGGAGCGGATGGAAATTTTGGCGATGCCGATCTTGCCGGATTCCTTCATTGCTTCCATCAGCAGCGAGTAAGCTCCTCCCCCCGCCTGATCGGGCGAGAGGTAATAGGTTTTCTGAAAATAGATCGGATCGATCTCCTCCAGGGCGACAAAATCGATGATCTGAATCGTTTTGGACTTCTCTCCGCCGAGTTGGTCCAGCTCTTCCTTTTCAAAGGTGACAAAGCGGCCTTTCTCGTATTCGTAGCCTTTGACGATTTCATTCGTTTCGATCCGTCTGTCGCATACGGGGCATTCCTTCACATAAGCGATGGGACTGCCGCAGACGGAATGCAGCATGCGCAGCGAGATATCCTTGTCCTCTGTGGCGGAGAACATCTTGACGGGCACATGCACAAGTCCGAAGCTGATCGCGCCCTTCCATACGGTATGCATAGCTGTCGCGCCTCCTTGCAGCCGGAGCTCCGGCATTATTATTTCCTACCAGTGTGCCCATCCGGAGGGGGGGCCCATGCATGAAGCCCGGCTGCTGCGGGCATATTTCTCATTAAGGCTGACGACAGCCCCGGGAAGGAGGCGTGAGGCGAATGGACGAGCAGGAAATACACCGCCATCTCGAGCAGAGGCTGGACAGCCGCCATATGCTGGCCAGCAGCCGCGACGAGAAGAGCCTTCCGGATCTGGCTGCCGAGATGAGCACGGAGCTGGACGGCTCGCTGGAGGAAGGCGGAGCGCGCACGATGACGGATGCGGGCGTCGGCCGGACGGCCGACCATGGCGGCAGGGTCGATTACGAGATGGATATCGACCGCATGGTGGGCGAAGGTCTAGGAGGCGGCCAGGTTACGATCCACAACGGCCATATCGGAGAATCGACGACGGATACGATGATGCTGAAGGAAGAAGCAGAGGACGGAGAATAGGAGGGAACTCGCGGTGGATGTAAAAAGAGCGATGGAAATCTACGACTCCAAGGATATGGTGGCCGTCCACTTGGGCGGGCACTCGGTCTGGATCGAGAATGTGGACGAGGCGAACGGCATGGCGACCGTGCAGGTCGGCACGACCCCTCAGAACACGCAGACCGTATCGGTCGACCAGCTTCATGAAGGACAGCCGCACAGAGAAAACTGATGGCCGGGATGGCCGCGATGAGTTCGCGGACACAAAAAAACAGCGTCGTTCCCGTTGCCTTTGCGGCACCAGGAGCGGCGCTGTTCTTTTTTGCGGTTCGGCTGTACTTGCGTAGCCGGCTTGCGGGACCAGGCTCCCCTCGTCAGATCGAGCTCGTGCTGAGCGGGAGGCGATGATTTCTTCGACGACGGCTTGTTGCGTGCTGCTGCCACTTGGAGGTTCTCCTTCCGCCGGAAATGTCCGGCATTCCTAACGATACCAAATGAGCGGAATAACGGGAAGGGGCGAAAATACATATAGATAGATGGGGATACAAGCCTTATCATGCCATGACAGGTTTAAAATCAAGGTAAAGCAAGATAACCATCGATAAACGGAGATAAAGGCTCTTTTCTTCATGAATTAGGTTAAAAATTAGCTAAATCCACCCTTTTCCTTTAATTTAGAGCGAAAATACTTTATAATTAGTATACAGGGTCATAAGCAAGACAGATTGAAAGGGTGTGGGGGCATGGTAACAGCGCAGGGGCAGCATCTCAAGCTGCCATTCTTTGAAGTGTTCAAGCGGGTCTTGTTCATCACCGTCGGAGCCGTCCTGATGGGGGTAGGCCTGGAGATATTCCTGGTGCCGAACAACATTATCGACGGCGGCATCACCGGCATTTCCATCATGCTTTCTTATTTGACGGACGTTCCTCTCGGACTTTTCCTCTTTCTTCTCAACCTTCCGTTCCTCTTCCTGGGGTATAAGCAGATCGGCAAGACATTCGCGCTGTCGACTCTGTACGGCGTAGCCGTCATGTCGCTGACGACTTATCTGCTGCATGAGGTCGATCCGCTTACGATCGACGAATTCCTCGCCTCCATCTTCGGAGGCATGGTGCTCGGAGTCGGGGTCGGTCTCGTCATCCGCTTCGGCGGCTCGCTCGACGGCACGGAGATCGTCGCGATCCTCTTCTCCAAGAAGCTGCCTTTCTCGGTCGGCGAGATCGTCATGTTCGCCAATCTGTTCATCCTGTCGAGCGCGGGCTTCGTGTTCTCCTGGGATCGTGCGATGTACTCGCTCATCGCCTACTATATCGCCTACAAGATGATCGACATCGTCATCGAGGGCTTCGACGAATCCAAGGCCGTCTGGATCATCAGCGACGAGTACCGCGAGATCGGCGAAGCCATCATGAGCCGTCTGGGCCGCGGCGTCACTTATCTCAACGGCGAAGGCGGGTTCACCGGCGGCGACAAGAAAGTGCTGTTCGTCGTCGTGACGCGCCTCGAGGAAGCCAAGCTCAAATCGATCGTGACCGACATGGACCCCGGCGCCTTCCTGGCTGTCGGCAATATCCATGACGTCAAGGGCGGCCGCTTCAAGAAGCGCGATATTCACTAGCGCGCTCGGCGGCAGGACGCATGCTCCGCAAGGCAGACATCTGCCTTCGGAGTTTTTTTTTCTGTGCGGAGCGGTCAGGCAAGCCAAGGCTTCGACGGCTCGGTGCGAAGGACGGCATGCTGCTGTCCGGTATGGCGTCCGGATGTCATTGCGAGCCCGTCCGGCAGCGGTTGCGGCAGAGGTAGGGGGCCGATATAATGAGAACAAGCTTCCGGAACCGGATGAAAGCGGAACATGAGCAAGGTGGGATACACAGATGACAGAGGCCGCAGCAGCAGCCAGTTGGCGCGCGCGGGAGGAGTCGGACACGGTCCGGCTCGCGGAAATGCTGGCCGCATGGGCCGCTCCCGGAACGGTGATCGCGCTGGATGGCGATCTTGGCGCGGGCAAAACCCGGTTCTCGCAGGCGTTCGCCGCCGCGATCGGGGTGAAGGGCGTGGTTAACAGCCCGACCTTTACGATTATAAAAGAGTATGCCAGCGGAACGATGCCGCTGTACCATATGGATGTCTATCGGCTGTCGCAGGAAGAGGCCGACGAGCTCGGATTGGACGAGTATTTCTACGGAAGCGGCGTCTCCCTCGTGGAGTGGGCGAGCCTGATTCCGGAGCTGCTTCCGGAATCCAGGCTGGAGCTGTACATCGAGCATCTGGGAGGCAGCGAGAGGCGGATACGGCTGGAAGGCCGCGGACTCCCTTATGCGGAATGGTGCAGGCTTATCGCCGAGACGGGAGGAGCAGAGCAATGACGGAGCTTAATTCGGCCGCAGAAGCCGGGGCGGAGAGCCCTCCGCAAGCTAAGGGCGCAACGGAGACGGGCTTGCAGCGGGCCAAGCCGAGCGAAGAGCTGCTCGTCCTGGCGCTGGACACGTCGACGGCGGTGCTTGCCGCCGCCTTGACGCGGGGCGGCGAGGTGCTCGCCAGCGTCCAGTCGCCGGCCGAGCGCAACCATTCGGCGCATGTCGTGCCGGCCGTACAGAAGCTGCTCGCCGATGCCGGCATCTCCCCCGGGCAGCTGGACGGCATCGCTGCGGGCATCGGCCCGGGCTCCTATACGGGCGTCCGCATCGCGGCATCCGTCGCCAAGACGCTGGCCTGGGCCTGGAAGCTGCCGATTGTCGGCGTGTCGACGCTCGAGGCGCTGGCCGTCGGCGCATGGCGCGAGCATGCAGGCCAAGGCTCCGAGGCGGCTGCAGCCAGCCATGGCGGAGCGGCGGATGCGGATATGATATTGAAGACCAAGAACTATTTACGAAGTGTAATTATTATATTAATTATTTAAATGCAGTGAACGAGAAATTATACGAACTTAAGTTAGGTTTGGAAATTCGCTTTGCCGAAATCAACATTTAATTTTCGTCGTG